>NZ_CBDLAM010000314.1:0-2802 GCF_965301125.1 Anaerosporobacter sp.
TATGGCCAGGAGAAAGCATGACTTCTGAAGGAGATAACTGGTATACGTATACATTTGAAGATGCAGTAAGTACAAACTTGATTTTTAATTTCAATGGTAATCAGACTGCAGATTTATCACGAACGTCTGGTGAATGGTGGTATTATAACAATCAGTGGTATTCAGCTAAGCCATAGAACAAAAGAGATGTTAAGTTCACGGGAGTATCCTGCCTTATGAGTACCTTGTATAAATGTTGTGCATATACTTAATAGTATGATTATATTATATAAGGAGTAAGTATGGATAACTATGTAGAATCCTCTTTGGAATTGCATTTGTTTTTTGGTAGAATTATGAAAGAGCATTCATTTTTCTTAGAAGTTGGGTATACCCAGGCAAACACTAATTTTATAAAAGAAGCAAGCAATTTTAAGATGGCATTTGAAGATTTATTGTATGACGTTATTTGTTGCAGCCAAGGAGTTGTTAGTGATACGGTATTTGAATCTGGAGAAGTAATAACTGAATTTACCTTAGATGCAGAAAAACAGTCAAGTATGTTAACAGGTAGTAATATTGATAGTAATATTACAATTCTAGAAGAAAAATTATGGAACAACAATAGGAGAGGTAAGAGGATTGATTCTAATTTAACAAATGCGGTTAGTCAAATAAATCAAAGAAGCTTACAGTTGTTAGAAGGATTAATTTCCTTTAAAGAATTCACTCTAGAAAATGTGTTAAATTGTAAGATGTTTACCATGAATTACCCATTGTTAATTGAGCATATCATACGAGAAGCGAAACTGTATCAAAAGTATATTATGAATCTAGAAGAAGGTAATGTAAATCCAGAAAGTATGAGAGATATAGAATTATTCTGGAACCAAATTATGATGGAGCATGCATTGTTCATTAGAGGATTATTAGATCCTACAGAAAACGAATTGATTATGACAGCAGATGATTTTGCAAATCAGTATGCACAATTATTGTCAGAGGCAAGGAATATGACAGATATGACGATTGATTCTGTAACTGATGAGACTCTTGAGGAGACAAAGAAATATCGTGATTTTAAAATGGCTGGAGCAAAAGGTATTGAAGAATGTAAAATTCGTAGTTTAATTCTTCCATTATTAGCAGATCATGTTTTAAGAGAAGCAAATCATTATATTCGATTATTGGAGGAAAAATAATTATCTAAATGATATAACTTGAAAACAGTTACACCTAGGCTCATAATTTAGGTGTAACTGTTTTTTTAGTATTATTCACTTTTCGTACGACCAATTGTGGTATTATCAACATTACGATTTTGTAATGCTTCGATTGGATGTGGTTCTACCTGAAAACGGTAGTCTTGTCCTTCTTTAGAAATATATTTTTCTATTATATCGTGGCTTGGAACATCTTCCACAGTTTTAATTATATTGTTTTGATATCTGAAGAAAATATCATCATCTGGCAGACTTGAAATAGGAACATAATCTTCTAGCTTTCCAGTGAGCCGTACTGTCTCAAGAATTTTACGTACATAATCAATGTTAGAACCTAAGGAAAGGAGTTTAGGAAACTGACCATTCGGAATTACTTGTTGCCATTCTTTACTTTCGTATATCTTCAACATCTCAACCGCTTTATGAAGGTGGGCTACTTCTTGTTCGAATTGTTGTTCCCAAATTTTTTTAATATAAGGATCACACTCTGTTTCAAAACAGGAGTAATATAGATAACATTCTGTATATTCATGCATTAATAAGTTTTCTAACCATGTGCAATTGGTATCGATTAAACCACCATATTGTGTAACATGTTCTTCTTCAACAAGTCCAATCTCTTGATATAATCTACGTCCAATATCCGAAGTATAGAAGCAACTGACATTCATATAATAGTTCATAGTTTGCTGTTCAGCAGCAGTTATGATATTTACATTCAGTTTGGTTAATGGATCAGCCGTTTTGCTATTGATAAATGGTTTTATATTATCAGCAGGATAGCGATGTTCAGCGATGGTTGGACGGCCAGGCATAATTTCGGTATATTTGCCTACTAACTTATCAGCGTAGATATGATGTTCCATTTCTAATAAATTAGCATAACGATATAAGTGATCAAAGTCTTCTAATAAAGCAAAATCAAGAGCTTTTTTAACGCAGGGATCTTTTTCCTCTTTTGCTAATATACTAGTTAAGTCAACTGCAAGTTGTTCATATCCAATTGTAGTTTCTAGAATTGTCTCATTAATTGGCTTTAGATTACTGACACGTTTTTGCTGTTGTTGTTCGATATATCTGATAGAAGCAAGTTCTCTTCGGATATCATTATTATTACAATGACGGGAGAATTGATGAGAAAACCAAACAGCCTCAAATTCAGTACCATTCATCAATATGATACGGGTTTTGGTATAAGGATCTGTTGCATCTTTATCGTATGATTGGGGATATAATTCTTTGAAATCAAGGAATGTATCATCGATGTTTTTCGGATGCATATCAAAAGGATTGATTGACATAACTATAGCCTCCTTGTATATTTTTATATGTAGTATTCAACTTTAATATAGGATTTATTCGTAAAGTAAATATGGTATAAATATTAAATATTTATTTTGTTGTAAAAACAACAGAAATTCATAAATAAATAATGTATAATGCATGTATACTCAGAAATTATAGTAAATTGGGAACGGATGATTTAATCAAAATCCTTAGTTAAAGATAATGATGATATATAGGCATTTGCCTAAAATGAAATATTATGAAAGACCAACTATCAAAAGTCAATAGGTAAATAAAAAAGAATATTGGTTAT
>NZ_CBDLAM010000315.1:0-2767 GCF_965301125.1 Anaerosporobacter sp.
ATATTTATCATGCGTGGTTAGCTGTATTTATTAATAATAACGACGATCCAGTAAAGAGAATAGAATTATGTAATAAGCAAGAGTCGTATACTATTTTTGAATCAGAATCGGAACAAGAAGTAACAGTAAGACTTATGAAATATTCAGAGGCGGCATTTGGTAAACTAGGTATAAGTGCTATTTCTATAGAGGGAGAAGTTTTATTACCTCCATTAAGAAAAGCAAGAAGAATCGAATTTATAGGTGATTCTATTACTTGTGGTTATGGAGTAGAAGGTATATGTGATTTAGACTTATTTACAGCAAAAGATGAGAACCCTATGATTGCTTATCCATGTCAGACTGCGAAACTCTTAGATGCAGAATTTCAGTTAGTTAGTTGGAGTGGGATTGGTATTATTACAAATTACGTAGATGAATCTATTAATGAACCATTGCAAGATCCGTGGTTAATGCCAGATTTGTATGAATATTCGGATGGGGCATTAGATAGGTTATTAGGTAAAAGTAAATTTGAAGTATGGGATAACTCGAGATATGTTCCGGACTTAATTGTGGTATATCTAGGAACCAATGATGCTAGCTATACGAGAGGTATTAAGGACAGACAAGAGTATTTTGCTAATAGCTATAGAAAGTTCATTGATAAAGTAAGAACTAAAAATCCTAAGTCTTATATCTTATGTGTATTAGGCAGTATGAACCAAGAATTATGCGAAATAGAGGAAAAAGAAGTTTTAGCTAAACGGGCAGAAGGAGATAGTAAGATAAAATATCTCAATTTACCTTTGCAGGATGAAGAAGATGGCTTAGGTACAGATGCGCATCCTAGCCAGATTACGCATAAAAAGATAGCTAAGCAAATTGCAGCGGTTACAAGGGATTGGATTGGTTGGTAATTAATTATGGGGGATGGGGTTAGATGAATATCGTGAAGGTTAATGGAAGTCCGAGGATAAGGGGAAATACAAAACGCATTCTGAATCTATGTGAAAACAGCATGGAAGAAATTCTTAGTAATAGTTCAAATAAGTATGAAACAATAGATATTTATGAATGGGATCTAGAATGGTGCAAAGGATGCAGAGTATGCTTAGATTTATCAGAATTACAATGTCCCAGGAAAGATAGACTAGCTGTAATTAAAGAAAATCTACAACAAGCGGACGGTATGATAATTGGTAGTCCTGTATATGTAGAAGACGTATCAGGAGGAATGAAGAATTTTCTTGATAGAATGTCGTTTAATTGCCACAGACCATTTCTAAACGGAAAGCCTGTATATATATATACTTCTTCTGCATCCAGGTCGTCAAAGCATGCACTTAAGACAATGAAAAGAGCAATCATATCTTGGGGAGGAAATATTGTTGCAACTGACAAATTTAGCATGGGAAAGCTAATGAAACAGCAGGAAGTAGAAGAGAAATTTAGTGAAATAATACGAAAAAGAATGCAGTCTATGACCAAGCAGATTGAAAGAAATAAGGTTACGCTGTATGGATTGATTGCCTTTGGTATCCAGAAAAGATACTGGGGAAAAAAGAAAGGGACGGCAGATTACGATTATTGGAACAGTATGGGCTGGCTAATGCCAGATTGTATTTACTATAATGATGTTAAGATTAGTATAATAAAAAAATATACTGCAATATTTATAAGTAGTACAATGGAAATGTGTATGAGATAGAAGGTAATTAATTTACGAAAGTAATACTAATCGTAAGGAATAGGAGATGTTTTTATGAATGAGAAGATAGAGCAACTATCCAAAATTCTAAGAGACAGTAATAATATTGTTTTCTTTGGTGGAGCAGGAATTAGTACTTCCAGTGGCATCCCTGATTTTCGTAGTTCTAATGGTCTTTATAGCAAGAAATTAAATAGAAACTTTACACCAGAACAAGCAGTATCCCATACTTTTTTTATACGATATCCAGAAGAGTTCTTTGATTTTTATAAGGAGAATTTAGTTTATCCAAACGCAAAACCAAATGATTGTCATATAGCACTTGCCAAGCTTGAAGAAATGGGAAAATTAAAGGCTGTCGTAACTCAAAATATTGATGGTTTACATCAAGCAGCAGGAAGTAAGGTTGTATATGAACTGCATGGATCAGTATTAAGAAACTATTGCATGAAGTGCCATACATTTTATGATGCAGGTTATATATTGGAACAAAAAGGAGTTCCTCATTGTGTAAAATGTGATGGTGTAATAAAACCAGATGTTGTTTTATATGAAGAAGGTTTAGATGACAAAGTAATATCTGGTGCCATTGAAGCTATTGAAAGAGCAGATACACTAATTATTGGAGGAACATCATTAGTTGTTTATCCAGCAGCAGGATTAATTAATTATTTCAAGGGACAAAATCTTGTGTTGATTAATAAGAGTGCAACTTCCGCAGATAGTAAGGCAGATTTGGTAATTAATGATGACATTGCAAAGATAATGAAAGAAGCAATTGAAGGGATATATTAATTTTAGAGGAAAATCATAAAACAATAATGATAAAATATGATAAATATTTCAAATAAATAGTAAAAAAGTACTAGACTTTAGTCAAAACTTGATGTATAATAATGGAAATTAAAGTAATTTGTATACGTGCATTACAAAACTTCTTATACAAATGCTAAATGATCAAGTCTATCAACACTAAATTTCTTTATTTTCTTATTATATTATCTAAATTAGTCCAATTATCTTTTTAATTAACTATTTTTTATAATACGCTTCTTTATATTAACAGTCTAGTTAATT
>NZ_CBDLAM010000316.1:0-2751 GCF_965301125.1 Anaerosporobacter sp.
GATATTAATAATTAGCTAATTTTTTAGTTAATAATCAATGATTATTTTTATGATGTTTATGAAAATATCATCTAACTACTAATAATAAAAAGGGGTAATACTATGGCTAAATCAGTGAAGTTGGCAGATATTGCAGCTATATTAAATGTAAGTACTGTTACAGTTTCGAAAGCTTTGTCGAATCAAAAGGGTGTTAGTGAAGAACTTCGTGATAAAATTAAGAAACTAGCAGATGAGATGGGATATCGTCAGCCATCTACGATTAAGAAAGATGCAGAAAATTTAAGTTATAATATTGGTGTTATTATCGGAGAGTTATTTCTAGATAAATATCAATCATTTTATTGGCAGATGTATCAGGCTGTTACCACAAGAGCTGTCATGAAAGGGTGTTTCACTTTATTAGAAGTAGTTAGTAAAGAGGATGAAAATGATTTAAATTTACCTAAGTTAATACAAGAGCAAAAAGTTGATGGCGTCATTGTAATTGGTAGAATGAATGATGAATATTTACAATGCCTAAATATGCGCGCAGGAATACCAATAATTTATCTTGATTTTTATGATGAGAAAGAAACATGTGATGCCATTATATCCAATAGTTATTTCGGATCTTATATGCTAACTAATTATTTGTTTGAGATGGGACATAAGAAAATTGGATATGTAGGATCGGTTTTAGCCACAGATAGTATTACTGATCGTTATTTTGGTTATGCTAAAGCACTTATGGAGCATGGGATACCAGTGAAGCAAGAATGGGTAATAAATGACCGTACATCTGATATAGCAAAGATTTATGTAGATCCAGAATCTATATTAATAGAAAATATGCCTACAGCATACGTTTGTAACTGCGATTTAACCGCTAGTTATGTTATTAAGATATTACAAGAAGCTGGATATCGAGTACCAGATGATATATCTGTTGTTGGTTTTGATAATTATCTGTATCCAGGTATGTGTAATGTGGGAATAACATCCTACGAGGTTGATTTTAAGGAAATGGCAAGACGTACCATTCATAATTTGATTAAGAAGATATCTAATACAAGTTATAAGCCAGGAGTAATTATTGTTCAAGGAAAGATAGTTTATAAAGATAGTGTTGCACCTATTTAATTATAGTGGTAAACACATTTGGAGATTGAAATGAACTACGTAGTGAATAAAGAAAATGCAATTGCTAACAGAGGAAATTGTAGTAGAATAAAGAAAGTATTAAGAAAAGCAGCGAGGCAAGAAGTAGTAACCATAGGATTTATTGGCGGTTCTATAACACAAGGAAGTTTATCTTCTTCATCAACTACGTGTTATGCATACCGTGTATTTGAGTGGTGGAAAAATACATTCCCAGATACAGCATTTACATATATAAATGCTGGTATCGGTGGGACTACATCGCAGTTTGGTGCCTCTAGAGTAGAAGAAGATTTGCTAGTGAAAGACCCTGATTTTGTAATAGTTGAATTTTCTGTAAATGATGATAGTAATGAACATTTTAGGGAAACCTATGAAGGATTAATCAGGAAAATCTATTCTTATAAAACAAAACCAGCTGTGTTAATTGTACATAATGTTTACTATGATTCTGGTGCTAACGCACAGGTTCAACATGCTATGATTGCGCGACATTACAATATACCATCTGTTAGCATGCAGAGTTCTATTTATCCAGAAGTAGTTGCTGGACATATTAATAATCGTGATATAACTCCAGATGATTTGCATCCAAATGATGCAGGTCATGAATTGGTAGCTGCTGTTGTTACCTATTTTTTGGATAAGATTAATGAGGAGAGAGATATTGGAGAAGATGGTAATGAAACGTTACTGTCTCCAATAACGAAAAATGAATATGAGAATTCTATACGGTATCGCAATAATAATATCACATGGACAGGAACTGGTTTTGAAGTAGACCAATCAGTGCAAAGCCATATTACGGATTGTTTTAAGAATGGTTGGACAGCTGAACATGTTGGAGACTACATTGTGTTTGAAATTGAAGCTAGTTCAATTGCAGTTCAATATCGTAAATCAGTAAAACAACCAGCTCCAATTGCGAGGGTTGTTATTGATGGTGATGAAGAAAATAGTGTTTTACTTGATGCTAATTTTGAGGAAACATGGGGTGACAAACTAGAACTCACAACGGTATTAGAACATGGAGAATATAAGAAACATAGAGTGGAAGTTAGAGTAGTAGAAGTTAAGGAAACGAATATTGTACCGTTTTATCTTGTCTCAGTTATTGGGGGATCACGATAAAATTTAGCGGGCTGTTGCAAAATATTTTGCAACAGTCTTTTTTCGCCTATCTATATGAACATTCTACAAAATAATACATATTATGTACTGTAGCAAGTTTTTACTAAGGCTACTTTAATAAGTATAGGAGTGAATCTAATAATGGATAGAAAAAATGAAGATTACCATACAGATAATCAATGGAAATATAATGAAACAAGCAGAGATTCTTGTCATAGACATAGCAGTTCAGGAAATAGCTGTAGATGTAATCAATATTGCAAAGGAGAAACCGGAGCGCCAGGAGCAGATGGAGTAAATGGAGCAGATGGAGTAGATGGAATAGATGGAATAGATGGAGTAACAGGAGCAACCGGAGCAACTGGGGCAAGAGGAGCAGATGGAGCAACCGGAGCAACTGGAGCACGTGGGCAAAGAGGATGAGAAGGAGCAGACGGAAAAAAAGGAGCAAGAGGAGCGACGGGAGCGGCGGGAGCAGAG
>NZ_CBDLAM010000317.1:0-2735 GCF_965301125.1 Anaerosporobacter sp.
CCTTACGGCTCTTAATTAATTATTCTGTGTATTTAGATTCTTTTCTGTCTTGAGATGCATTACTATTCCCTTTGAAAGAGTACCATGTCTTAATTTTTCTAATCTTATCATTACTAACTTTAAAGCTTTTCACTCCGCTGTAGCCATCTATCTCAGTAATAAAAAATTGATTATCAAAATAACTGATGTAATAAGGAGCACCTTTAAAACCAAATAGTTCGTATAAATCCTCGTAATTACCTGTTATTAAGTCTTTGAGGGATTTTACTCTAACAAATTCAGGTGCAATTTCCGCGTTTGCATTTGTATAGGTTGATATATAAAAATAATTCTCGATTTTGCATATATAGTTCATTCCGATTAGATTACTTGGAACTTCATAGCTTTCAAGTATTTCAAAATTATTTTTATAATCTAACTTTAGGATTTTTTCACCTGATACCGTATACATATATCCATCGATTATATTAAATGATCTAACATACGCTCCTAACTCTCGCACTACTGTTGAACCTGCTATTTCTACAGTCCCATTCCTGTTAATTAAAGTGTATAACTTTTGTTCCGTTGACGAAATAACATAAAAATTATTTGTAGTATCATCATACATTATATAATGAGGCCTGCCTGTTATGTTGTCTATAATCTGCGTCTGCTCAAAACCTTTTTTGTTTTTTTTAAACACTCTAACAGCACTATTATCTGTATCATCAACTAGATATACTTGTCCATCACTTGCAATTGAATGAGCCCCTGTAACTTCATCAGTCAGCGTCTTCCATTCCGATATTTTGTCTTCCAAATTATCATTGTAAATTACACGATGATGCCAACAATCAACAATAAAGTATGTATCATCATTTTTTTGAATCATCGTTGGTGTATATAAACTTGATTCCCATTTCTCTTTTTTCTCACAACCAATCAGCACAGGTATTATTAGTAAAATTAGTAATATCAGCAAACTATTTATTTTCTTAATTTTCATGTACATTAGCCTCTCAAAAAATGTCGAGACACTTTTGTCTCGACATTTTTTTCTGTTATTGTTACTATTTATAATTAAGTTTTTTATTATTGTGTAAATTCATTTTCTACGGTTTCTAAAGCAGACTCAATTACTTTATCCATATCATAATATCGATATTGACCAAGTCTTCCACCAAAAATCACATTCTTTTCTTTCTCTGCTAATTCTCTATATTTCTCATATAGAAATCCATTCTTCTCATCATTAATTGGATAATATGGTTCAGAGCCTTTTGACCATTCAGATGAATACTCTCTAGTAATAACCGTAGTTGGTTGTTTACCAAACTCAAAATGCTTATGTTCAATAATTCTTGTATATGGCACTTCTCTTTCGGTATAGTTTACAACCGCATTACCTTGATAATTCTCTTCTTCTAACACTTCTGATTCAAAACGTAAAGAACGGTATTCCAATTCTCCCAATTGATATTGATAGAACTCGTCAATCATACCTGTGAATACGATTTTCTCTGCAATGTTAGGTTGTTCCTTTATGAATTCAAAGTAATCCGTATTTGTTCTCACTTCGATTGCTTCTAACATCTTTTCAACAATAGAAGTATACCCACCTTTTGGAATCCCTTGATATGGATCATTGAAGTAATTGTTGTCATAGGTAAATCGTAGTGGTAAACGCTTAATAATAAAGGCTGGAAGTTCCGTACAACTTCTTCCCCACTGTTTCTCTGTATAACCTTTGACTAATTTCTCATAAACATCCGTACCAACTAGGGATAATGCTTGTTCTTCTAAGTTTTGTGGATCATTGATATTCAACTCTTTGATTTGATTCTGAATGTGTTCTTTTGCTTCCTTTGGAGTACGAATTCTCCACATTTTACTGAATGTGTTCATATTGAAAGGTAGGTTATATAGCTCGTCCTTATATACAGCAATCGGTGAATTGATGTAGTGATTGAATTCTGCAAATTGATTTACATAATCCCATACCATCTTATTCGATGTATGGAAGATGTGGGCACCGTATTTGTGGACATTGATACCTTCTATGCTTTCTGTATATATATTTCCTGCTATGTGATCTCTCTTATCAATAACTAAACATTTCTTTCCTCTTCTGTTTGCTTCATATGCGAAGACTGAGCCGAAAAGGCCTGCTCCGACTATTAGATAATCGTACATAATTTACTTTTCCCCCTTTAACATTTTTATGATTTTATTCACTCTGAAAAAATTATAAATTTTATATATTCTACTCTTCTCAAATAAATTTATATATTCTTGTTTATTATTTATATCTGATATTAAATCATCTAAACGTTTATCATTTTTACTTTTATCTTCTAACAGTTCTTCAACTTTCAATAATAAATCATTTTTTTGCATAACTAAATTTAGATTAATTGAATTCTGCTTCTCTGTAAGATCATTTAGTTCTGATACTCTATTTTCTAATTGTTGTATTTTTTCTTCGGTAGAATAAATCAATTTTTCCTTCTCAAATATTTTACTAGTTTGCTCTTCTGATAAATCTCTTAATGCTCTTTCATCTTCTATTATTTGCTTTATTGGTCTTCTATTTTTTTTATAATTATCAATATAATAAAAAGGTTCATTAACATATTTAATCATATTCTTTTCCATTTCAGAAAATACAGAAACTGTTTCTTCATTGAACCCAAATCGTTCTAACAATTGACTTAATGAAATACGATTATTGATATACATCCCATACTTATAAT
>NZ_CBDLAM010000318.1:0-2702 GCF_965301125.1 Anaerosporobacter sp.
ACTTCCTATGATAGGAATAAATGGATCTGTAGCTTGTAATACTGATCCTATTAATGTTACTGGAATAAAATTTCGATCTAAGGAGTGAACCATCTTCAGTAATCGATAGGTATCCTTGCCTATTTTAGATGCCTGCTTCATATCGCTCCACCTCCTTTTGATAGTAGTGTGCTTGTATCTGGTACATATCTGCATATTTACCGTTTTGATTCATCAAGGTTTCATGATTTCCTTCTTCTATAATCTTTCCATTCTCTAAGAATAGAATTCGATCACAAAAACGCGTAGAACTTAATCGATGGGATATAAACACCGAGATTTTTCCCTTACACAAGTCCGCATATTCTTCGTATAATTCACTCTCCGCAATCGGATCCAGCGCTGCCGTTGGTTCATCAAGAATTAAGATAGGTGCGTTCTTATATAATGCACGTGCCAACATCAATCGTTGTGTCTCCCCACCAGATAACTGGATACCCTCTGCATCTAAAACCTGTGTCAGCGAAGTATGAATTCCTTTTTGTAATGAGCTAACTTTATTCCATAGATTTGCTTGTTTCAAAGCATCAACCACTCGTTCTTCTTCGTAGATGTTAGTTTCTGAAGTTTCCGATTCTAATTTTGTATAAGCTCGGCTACAGAGATTGTCAGTTCCACATTGCTCCATCTGTTTCATCTCTTGTTTTGACCAAGCACAGGAAACATTCTTAGCAATTGAAAAAGGAAGTACATGAACATCTTGAAACAGAATTGAAATATATCGATAATATTGTTCTTTGTCTAACTTGGCTATATCTTGACCATCAACCAGAATTCTGCCTCCATTTAACGGATATAATCCACACATTAATTTCATTAATGTTGTCTTTCCTGCTCCATTCACTCCTACTAATGCTAGCTTTTCTCCCTCTTTAATTGTTAAAGAAAAATGATCAAAAATCATGTTTTCATCGTAACCAAAGCTGACATCCTCAAAGGTTATTGTATGACAAGAGTCTGGTATATATTGTTCTTCCCTATGTTCTTGCTCTCTTTCAACCTTTTCTTCATTAATATAAGCACGAAATAAAGCAATTCCATCATTAATTTTTCGTAGATATGTATAGCTATCAACAATTTGACTTATCCATGTTCCAAATCCAGCAACGACTCCAATATACAATAGAAACTCTGCAACCTCCATTGATCCTTGCATTAATTGATAAACCAAAAATCCATATGCGAAACCATCTCGAATGAGCGATGTGACTTTCACCGCTACATCTGAATAACAATGTCGTTTTTGTATATGATTATATACTGCTGTAGCTTCCTTTGTATTCGTTTCAAGCTCATCTTCAAACCAATCATACATATGATACATACGAATATCCTTCGCCTTCTCTGTATTAATGGACTCTCTTTTCAGATACCAAAACCTTCTATTATTATCCCAGAAATATGGTATATGCTTGAATTGATAACGAATTGCCTTAGACTTAGCAAAACAATTGATAACTGAAGTTAGAAACAATATTACAAGTAATAATGGATGTACTCTACCCGCCAGACATGCATACAACAAAAATCCTACCATATTGACTATAAGAGAACTTCCATATAGATAGAAACCACGAATACCAGAATAGTTGCCCATCCCGTCTCCATCCACTAAACTACTTCTCACTTCATGCAGTCGTTCTTGTTCCTCATTACTCTCTAATTTTTTCAAATCACAGGATAACACTTTATCTTTTAGTTTTCTCCAATACTGAACTTCTGTAAGTACAAAAACCATATTATCAATTTGTTGGTGAACAAACGTTCGCACAAGATTCAAAATCAAGATACCACCAATCCATACGAGAATATGAATCAATAACTTTTCCAGTACTATTTTATCCTGTAATAATCGTACCACTTGTGCTGGTATTAGTATTAATAAAAAAGGTATAATAATTTGAATCAATATATCCAATAGTAAATAGATGTAGTAACGATAACCTATGATCTTCATATCTGCTAGAGCATACTTAGCATTTTTTAAAAGTGTATAATGTTTTCTTGCTTCTTCTCTACTTAACATATTTTATCTCCCTCTCATGTGTTATGTAATACAAATTTTCCTATCCTTTTACTACTTCTTAAAACAAAATTTTAGATATTCCTTAGCTGATATTTCTTTCTCATGCTTAAACCCAATTACAAAAAAAAAGCACTCGGCTATCGTTATGTAGCAATCCTTAATATCGCATATGAAGAAACTTGATATCTGTATGAAATCCAAGCTTCCTCCCCAAAATACTTTATCAATGAAGCTACATAAAGAACCAGCCATACCATATATATATATGGTATCAACTGGCACGCTTGGTTTATTCTTCTTACTTCGATAGAAGGAATATCCACTTATAAATAGAGCAATAATCAATATATTAATACTCAAAACCACCCACATATTACTTAAAATCGCCACAAAATTGCCACCCCACGTCAAGTTTGTGTTCTGAGATGGATTGAATCTAATAATATTTCCTAGAATATCACATTCCTCATCTATTAGCCATTTACTTATTATTAACTTAACCCCTTGATCAAAAGCTATAAGAATCATGATTTTATTAATATATTCTTTTAGATACTTCATTGAAATCTTTCTCCCCCTATAATAAAAAATCAATCATGAAATGTATCATGATTGGTGCAATAATACGTACTTATAC
>NZ_CBDLAM010000319.1:0-2695 GCF_965301125.1 Anaerosporobacter sp.
TCTCTGTATATCCTTTGTTTCTAAGGTTTTTATAAAATCCATTAGCAGTTAAGGGCTGTCTTCCATTCTCATTACAATGTTCAACGTACAGTTTATAAAATTTAGCACGTTCAATCCTAAAATCTGCACCATTTTCTGCACTTGCAGGGCAGCAATTTGAATTTAAGAATTCAAATACATTATCACTATCCATATAAAGTTCATTAACTGCAGATAAACTACCACTACTCTCTACAATTTTTTTATCTAGATACATACGTTTTAATGCTTTGACAGATTCTTGAAGTAAAATTAATATTTCTGATTGAAGTTTATACTCAAGATTTTCGATATACTCACCTCTTTTTTCGATTTTAAGAATTAATAATCTTCTAAAAAAAGCATTAGATTTTTCGTCAAGTATTACTGGTATTTCATTGGCTGAAAATAATAGTTTTGCGTAACTCTTAAATGAGAATACTTTTCCCCCTTTATATTCCCCTTGTATAAAATCCTCTCCTGTTATCCTTTTTATAATATCTGTTTCTTCTAATGCTTTTTTTGATATATCTGCGCATGAATTCAACAATTTACCAAATAGATTTGTTGGATAGAATCTCTTATTTATATCTTGTAAAGATAAACTACAAATATTATCACGGCCTACTATTTTTTCTATCAGTCGTATAATAGCGCTTTTCCCTGTACTTCCAATGCCTGTAATACATAAGAATTTTTGCTGATTTGTATCTTTGGTCATGCAATATCCTATGTACTGTAATAGCATTTCTCTATCATTACTATCTGGAATAGTACTTTCAATATATCTTTTCATAATAGATTTATCATATCTCAGATCAATCTCACTAAAGAAACTATGTGGTATTTGATTAATTGCCTTATATTTTGGATCATGTTCAATTAGTTTCCAATTGACTACATCAAACATTCCATTTTCAAAATTAATCCAATAAGACGGATAGATATTCACTTCTGCTATATCTTTCTTTAACTTTGAATCTGATAATATTAAACATAATACTCTATTTATTCTATTAATCGTTATTACCTCTTGAATAATAAGTTGCTTGATATAGAATCTTAATATATTGCAATCTTCATCAAATCTATAAACCCCATCTTTATAAATATATGGTTTACCATTCATGATGAACATAGGCACTTCATTTACAATATATTGAGCAATCTTATCATCATAAATATCAAACGGATTTCCATTCTTACCAATCTTGTGAAAATCCAGTAAATTGATAGTCAATTGTTCTGTTATTATATCCATTCTCACCTCTCACCTTCTGTAGATAGTTCTGATATTGCTTATCACACTCCTTTTGATACCATTGAGAGGTATCTTTCATCATTTTATCGTCTTGTACCTTGTACTCCTGGTACCATTGATTATACAAGGCTATAATATCCTTTCCACCAATATGAGTAAGCGCACTTGCTACTCTTGTAAGAAAAGATGGATCATACATTGAATATCCAAACACCTTCTTAAAAAAAGCATTGTTAAAAACTGTTTCATTATTGATAGATTGAATAAAAATTTCTTTATCCATGTAAAAAAATCACCTACACTTCAACCTTTCTTAAGGTACCATATCCACTGTACTTACTTTCTGCTTGCATATCTATGCTGTCATTGGGTATACACTTGCTATTGAAGTAACCAATTAGGTTGTCCAGATTGATAAGTGCTTTATTTCCTGCCATTACTACTGGTAGTTCTCCTGTCTTGATCATCTTTCTAAGAAGATATTCACCTACTACTGTTTCAGGATCATTGTCTTTGAAATACTTTACTGTTTGTCCTACGGTTCTCATTCTGCTTATTGCTGCCATGTAATCACCCTTTCCTTTCTTCCTGCTCTATTTTATTCAGCGCCTTTCTAATACCACGTTTAACATTCTTCTCCATATAAGTTGGTATCGTAAATTCCTTATCCACCTCATGGAGTATGAGCTGAATCTTTCTTTCAATTGTCATGTTTGCTCCTTTCTAATATGTTGAATCGCATATCAACAACCGTGAACTTTTTTACGCTTGTACAACATATAATTGTTTAATCTTCAATAAGTTCTGTTACATCAACATCAAGGGCCTTTGCAATTTTGCACGCAACTAGTTCAGTGCAGTTCTTTCCGCTTTTAATATAGCTAAGTGTCTGTCTTGATACTCCTGATTTCTCTGCTAGTACCTTTAGTGTTAGATCTTTTTTAGCAAGTTCTAATATAAATCTAATTCTGTTAATTCTCACATTTTCACCTCTTCTCATTTAAAAGCAAATGCTTATATTTGTTATTATATATAAGCATTTGCTAATTGTCAATATGAAAATATAATCTTTTGCTTTTATTTTTATAGCATACATGTTATAATTTGTATGGAGGTGATTTTAATGAATGACATCGGAATTAAAATAAAAACTATTCGTAAATCTAAAGGATTAACCCAAAAACAATTAGGTGATATATTAGGTATATCTCAAGCATTAATAGGACAATACGAGACCGGAAAAAGAAAGCCAAAAGTTGAACAAATAGCACGATTTGCAGAAGCTCTAAATGTCGAATTAAATGAATTAACAAACCAAGTAACGTATAACAGTGAAGATTATTTAAATGAGTATGAAGGTATGATTTTCTTGGATCCCGAAAAGGTAAATAAACAAATAGAAGAATATAATACTAC
>NZ_CBDLAM010000320.1:0-552 GCF_965301125.1 Anaerosporobacter sp.
ATACTGCGTTTGGTAGTAATTATTTCTATCAAGTTGATTTATTGATTCATGAAGTAGTTTCATTTCATTTTCAAATTCTTTTCCCAATAAATGAGTAGCGGAAGTTCTACTATAACTTACATTAGCTTTACTATTTTGATCACTTTTTATACTGTCAGTTGGAGCAACTCTTTCAAAATCATCAAATACAAAAACAGATTTAGGTTTAATACTAGCAATTTCATAATTTTTTTTAGTAATGAATAAATTAAATTTCCAATTACAGGTATACTTTTTGAAATATCTACAACTCTCCTTTTTAAACTTTTATCTTCGTTCTCACATTCATCTTGTATCTTCTTATATAATGCCTCTCTCGTAGATATACCAAAACAAGAAATTGTATATACCTTACGATAATTTATCTTTTTTATATGATCCATAAATTCATTAACTGAAATTGTTTTACCAGAACCCCAATTACCATATATTAAAATACATGTAGGATCAATTCCATTAATATATTTAAATAACTCCATATTTAAATTACTTTGTTGTTTTATAATTTTTTTT
>NZ_CBDLAM010000320.1:562-2681 GCF_965301125.1 Anaerosporobacter sp.
CAATATATATTATTAGTATATACAGCCATATTGTATTTGCTAAAACTTTATATTTTTTTACTTTCCAATAAACATCTAACATAATCTCTTTATTAAAAAAGGCAATTATAATTTGTTTTACTACATTTCTACTCCACTCAAAAGAATAAAATAGTAAAACTATACTCATATAAAACCATAGCATAGGTATTATTTTTTCAAAAATACATATAACTGAACTTTTTAAAAGACTATTTATTTGTTTAAAATACTTTTTTACTTTCTTCTTCATGATATATTCCCCTTTACCTTTCCCCATAATGTTAATTAGCTAAGCTGTATGTAAATAATTTGTTAGTCACTTGTTAGTAACCCGATAGTCACCGACCAATTTTACCCATATCCACAATTATCCAGACATAAGAAAACCCCCAAAGTCAAATACTTTGAGGGTAATATAATATGCAGTAAATTATCTCTTAGAGAACTGAGGTGCTCTACGAGCTGCTTTAAGACCGTATTTTTTACGTTCTTTCATTCTTGGATCTCTTGTTAAGAAACCTGCTTTTTTAAGAGCTGGACGGTAGTCACCGTCTGCTTGTAATAATGCTCTTGAAATACCGTGTCTGATTGCACCAGCTTGGCCAGTGAATCCACCTCCATGAACATTAACAAGTACATCAAATTTATCAGCTGTTTCTGTTAATACAAGTGGTTGACGAACGATTAATTTTAAAGTTTCAAGACCGAAATAGTTTTCCATGTCTCTTTTATTGATTGTAACTTTACCAGTACCTGGTACTAAATATACTCTAGCAATACTGCTTTTTCTTCTTCCAGTTCCGTAGAATTTTGCTTTAGCCACTGTGATTTCCTCCTTTCAATTTCCGATTAATATCTAGATTTGATTTCTAATACTTCTGGTTTTTGAGCTGCGTTATCATGTTCTGGTCCAGCATATACATGTAACTTAGTAAGCATTTGTCTTCCTAAAGGTCCTTTTGGAAGCATGCCTTTAACAGCTAGAGTGATAACATCACAAGGTTTTTTAGCCATCATCTCTTTTAATGTAGTTTCTTTCATACCACCTACATATTCAGAGTGATTGTAGTAGATCTTTTGATCCATTTTTTTACCAGTAACTTTGATTTTATCTGCATTGATTACGATTACATAATCACCTGTATCAACGTGTGGAGTGTAAGTTGGTTTGTTCTTACCTCTTAAAACTGATGCTATCTCTGATGATAGACGACCTAATGTATGTCCTGTAGCGTCAACTACATACCATTTTCTTTCAATTGTAGATGGACTAGCCATAAAACTTTTCATTGGTTTACCTCCTTGAATAATCTTCAACAACCAAACATATTGGTTACTCATAGTCATTTTAATATAAGCTATTAAGATATAGCCTCTTCTATATGTTAAAATACCATTACCGGGGCTTTGGTAGGCATTTACCACACTTTTTATGCTTGCTAGTGCTTCTTATGTCTAAAATTATGCATAACTACAGCACGTCACATCTAAACATTATAGACGTAAATATTCTATGTGTCAAGCCGTTTTAATAATTTTTTCAGAAACTTTGTCCTAAAAAAAGTAAAAAACTCACGATCGAAATATTCAATCATGAGTCTTCATTGGCACTGCGGATGACAGGAATTGAACCTGCACGGTCTCCCACTAGATCCTAAGTCTAGCGCGTCTGCCAGTTCCGCCACATCCGCATATTAAATTAAGAAGTCTCCTTCTAACTGAGACATCGGGGGTTCGAACCCCGGACAACTTGATTAAAAGTCAAGTGCTCTACCAACTGAGCTAATATCCCATATTTGATAACAATACTAGGTTGTCACAAAATGCTTTGAAATATTCATTTCAAACTGGGCTAGCTGGATTCGAACCAGCGACTGCAGGAGTCAAAGTCCTGTGCCTTACCGCTTGGCGATAGCCCAATACTGCTTATTTAAGCAAGGGTGGATAGAGGGATTCGAACCCTCGGCCTCCAGAGCCACAATCTGGCGCGCTAACCGACTGCGCTATACCCACCATATTTTGTTTTATAAGCTTGTCTGCTTAAACGTGCCACAAGGGATTCGAACCCCCGACACACGGCTTAGAAGGCCGTTGCTCT
>NZ_CBDLAM010000321.1:0-2601 GCF_965301125.1 Anaerosporobacter sp.
GAATATTTATTAAAATATAAAAATGGGATTTTAATGCTTCGTCATATGAGGATATTCGCAAAGCATGGCTGTCTATGATGGAAGATATGCAATATTTAGAGTACATAGAAGAAATAGCATATATTCGATATTTATGTGGTGTTTCTTACGATTTTTATGAAGAAGAAGTGCGGATTCAAAATGTTGAAGACCCACAAATTGCTGCAATACAAAACGAATGTGATACATTACTAATAAATTCTCCATATGCTAAAGAATTTGAGCTGGAATTTGGCTACATGATAGTAAATCAGTTAAGAAATAATAGTATGCTTTTGAGTGCCAATACTATCTCACTACGAGCGGAAGAATCTCGACTTAGAACGGAATATATAAGTCTGCTTTCTAATAGGCAAAGTAAGGATACATTTTCTGACCAACTTTATGACATTTTAGATAATTTGATTAAAGTACGGACTGAAATTGCAAATACTTTAGGATATAAAAGCTATATTGAGATGGCATATAAGTTACAAGGGCGTTTTGATTATGGAGAAAATGAAATTGCTGCTTTTCGTACACAAATTAAGAAATTAATATCACCAGCATGTAACGAACTAAGAAAGTCGATAACGGTACAATATCCTGACACTAACGTTCGAGATGCGGATGAATTACTTACTGTAATAAAAGACATGTTTACCGATATTTCTGCGGAAAGTAGAGATTACATAAATTATATATTTGAGCACGAATTATTTGATGTTGCAGACAGACCATTTAAGCGAAATAATAATTTTTCCTGCTGTATGCTTCCATATAAAAAGGTACCTTTTATAATTGGCTCTTACCATGGTAATGGTTTAGAGGCAAATTATCTTATACATGAGTTTGGCCATGGATATGCTTTTTATACAGCTGCTCGTAGTCATAAATTATATGAATATCATCGTGCTTCACCCTCTGTCAATGAAATACATTCAAAGACGATGGAACATTTTGCATATCCTTATTTAGATGGCTTTGTGGGCAATCAGAAGAATAATTATGTACGTAATCATTTATTCCACTCATTTGATAACCTTCCTTACAGATGTGCAATTGACGATTTTGAACATGCTTTATATGATGATATTAAATTAACTCGTATATAGCGGTGTGAGTTGTGGGCAGATATAGAGAGGAAATATATGCCATGGAGAATCAGTGATTTAGA
Source organism: Anaerosporobacter sp. (assembly GCF_965301125.1). Classification (NCBI taxonomy): domain Bacteria; kingdom Bacillati; phylum Bacillota; class Clostridia; order Lachnospirales; family Lachnospiraceae; genus Anaerosporobacter; species Anaerosporobacter sp. Next base: position 1,196 of record NZ_CBDLAM010000321.1, read on the forward strand.
AGCGATTAAAAGAGGGACATATTGGACGAAGCAGTCACAGCTATTTACGAATCCATTTAATTATATCGAATATAATATCGCACAAATCAATGTATTTGAGTTTTATGAACGCTCAAAACATAACTACAAGCAGACATGGCAAGATTATTCTAATTTGTGTAAGTCGGGAGGAAGCACGAATTACTTAAATCTTTTAAAAGCAGGTAATTTATCTAATCCATTCACACCTAATACCATTAGTAATATATGTACACCGATTCAAGATGAGCTGTTCTCACTTATATAATGAAATCAACTTCAATCTATGGGTGATAAGCTTTAAATCGTTAGGAATTAATGCACCTGATAGTATAAAATATGTATATACTTCTTTTTATCTATATCATCTTTCTTAATTCCAAGTGTTTCTTGAAAATAGTTATCGATCATATTCTCAACTTTCTCACGTTCATCAGAAAAAGTATGGGTATAAACTTTTTTCATTCCTTGTATTGTTGTAGGTGAGAGTACAGCATCTGAATTAATGGAGTGTAGCGAGCTGATCCAAGCAATCAATAAGTTCTGGAGAAAGTTTCTACAATGTGGAGAGAGAACGTCATTCGAATTCAATGATATGGTTAATAACAAGGAGTATGAAAATATTGTTGAGGAGATTAGAGATGTTGAGATTATGTTAGTTTAATTAAAGGTATTGCTTAAGTGTGAAAATGAAGTTATTAAAGTAACTGACCAGAAGCCGGTAAGACAAATAGAACGAATGAATAGTAAATGAAAGTTTAAGGAAGTAAGGTACATTGAAAACTGGATATTGATAGTTGGTAAAATATGTAGTATTCTTATTGCGAAGATTATTTATAAACTATTGAGCTGAATTGTTAATATTGAAAGGAGTTTAAGTAAATGGAGTACTTACTTAAAAATAAGAAGGAAATAACAATAAGAAAACCGCAAGTTGAAGATGCAGAGGCTATTATAAAACTCATGACTCTTGCAGATACAGAAACTCTATTTTTAGCAAGAAATCCAGGGGAATTTAGTGCTTCAATTGAAAGAGAGAGAGAAATAATCAAGAATATTTTAAATGATAGTGATATAGAGTGGTTTGTTGCTGAATATAACAATAAAGTAATTGGGCAATGTTCAGTAGGCTTAGTCAGAAGGAATTCTAGATATCGTCATAGGGCAGAGGTTGCATTTGTTATATTGAAGGAGTATTGTAATCTTGGAATTGGCGGGAAAATGATGATAGAATGCATTAAATGGTGTGAGAATTAGTGTGTAAGTCAAATTGAATTAGATGTCGTTAAAAACAATGATAGAGCAATTAGAATGTATAAAGGTTTTGGGTTTGAAACTGTAGGGATAATTCCTAAAGCGTTACGCTATTTAGATGATACATATGCAGA
>NZ_CBDLAM010000322.1:0-2591 GCF_965301125.1 Anaerosporobacter sp.
AAATTGCAGAAAAATTAGTTGGTTATCCAACAAAAAGTTTTAAGTATTATCAAATGTTAGAAAATAAAATAATATCAAAAGTGCAAGAAGGTACCTATAAAGTTAATGACTATGAGATAGAATCCGAAGTTAATTTAATATCTAATACTTGGGTGAATAAACAGTATTTCTTAAAGGATATATGCGTACCAGAAGAAGGAGATTATATTATTGAAGGTGGTTCGTTTCAAGGTGAAACTACCGTATGGCTGGCAAGTTGTGTGAAAGAAGAAGGTCGGGTATTTGCATTTGAAATTGATAACACAAATATAAAAACGATTAATAGAAATATTCATAGAAATCATTTTGAGGATAGAGTTCAGATTATTAATAAAGGTTTATGGGATGAAAATACAGTTCTTTATCTTGATGAAAATTCTTTCAGTACAAAATGTTTAGAAGAAGGAAGCTCACAGAAAATGGCTCGTGTTATTCAAATTGATTCATATATGAAAAAAAATAGAGTTGAAAAAGTAGATTTTATTAAAATGGATATAGAAGGTGCTGAACTGAGAGCATTAAAAGGGGCTGCTAAAACAATTCAGCAATTTAAACCTAAATTGGCAATATGTGTTTATCATAAGCCAGATGACTTGATAGAGATAGCTTTTTATATAAAGAGTTTAGTGCCAGAGTATAAACTTTATTTATCACATAAATGTACAGTATGGTCTGAAACAGTTATATTCGCAACAACATGAAATGCATGGAGAAAAATATGATACGAACAGTAAATTGTATTGGTTTTGGACAAATTTCTGCAGCTGGTAATAATATAGAGCACTTTAAAGAGGTTTTACGGAGTGGACAAAGTCAAATAAGTCAATTTGACAAAGTAGTAACAGGAAATAGAAAGTCACTATATTGTGGAGCAGTTGCAAATATACCTTATGAGGATAAATTCATGACGATGGCTAGAACAGCGATGTTTGAAGCGATAAAAAGTGCTGAATTAAATCTGGAGGATTTTCGAGAAAATGATAAAGCAGGACTCTTATTTGGGACTAGCTTAGGCAATACTGCACTATTAGAGCGTTATTATAGAGAACAGGAGTGTGAATCTATAATCACATCTTATATTTCCAGTATTGGTCAACAGTTGAGAGAAATTCTTAGGGTAAAAGGGGCTTCTTTTACATTATCTAATACTTGTTGTACTGGAATTAGTGTGATTTCAGCTGCACGACAGCTTATTATGGATGGCACTTTAGATTTATGTGTGGTTGGTTGTGTAGATATTTTAGGAGATTTAATTATTTCAGGAATGGATAATTTGAATGCACTAAGTAAGAAAAATATTTTAAGGCCATTTGAAGTTAATAGAGATGGCATTATATTAGGGGAAGGTGCAGCTTTTTTAGTTTTAGCCAATGAAAAGTATATCAATAGAAAGGCTAGTATTGAAGGTTGTTCAATTAAAAATGATGCGGTGCATCTTACAGCACCAGATAGAAATTCTAGTGGACTTATTATGGCGATTCAAGAAAGTCTTAAAATGTCAGGAATTACGGAACATGAGATTGATATCATATTTTGTTGTGGTAATGGAACTGTTTATAATGATGCAATGCAGGCAAAAGCAATTAATAAAATATGGGGGAACCAAGATAAAAAATATCCAGTAACCTCTATAAAACCATTGATTGGTCATACATTATCTGTATCTGGAATAATTGAAACCATTGCCATTATTATTATGATGGAAGAGGAATTTGTTGTTTCAATTGGTAATCCTTATGAACAGTCTCCAGAAGATGATAAGATTTTTCTTCTTCATCAAATGAAAAATAAAAATTTCAAATATGCTATTTTATTAAGTTCAGGCTTTAGTGGTGTACAGGCAGCACAGGTCATAAGGAAGTGATAGGATGAAAAAGATAATAGCGATATCGAATATGGGATGTATATGCAATATTGGGAAATCAGTGGACGAATTTTGCTATAATGCAAATCAATTAATTGATGAGAAAATGAAACAGGAAATAGAAAAGATTAGAACGGTTAACTCGGATTATCAAGACACTAAGATAGAAACAGCAATGCCTAGATTGGATAAATGCTGTAAATTACTACTCACAGCAGTTGATGAAGCTTTACGTGGAGTGGAAATAGAGAATTTGAGAAAGAAAAGAATAGGTATTTTGATTGGAAGTTCTTACGGCGTCGCAAATGCACAAGGGAATTATTTGCATACATTAAATAGAATAAATAGAGGATTACCTACATATTTTCAAGCGACAACTCAAAATCTACTTTCTGGGATTATTGCATATCGATATGGACTGAAAGGATTAAATTTAACAATTATTGACGGCTGGACATCGGGATTAGATGCGGTAATGCTAGGGGAAAGCTATATTCAAAATGGAGAAGTTGATATGGTAATTGCAGGAGGCGTAGATTGTACTTGTTCAAGTGTTCAGAGTTATCATCAAGAACTTATTCAAACTGGAATATTATCTAAGAATTTCTGCCAAGGAGAAGGGTGTGGAGTAGTGGTATTGGAAGGTATAAAAGAAGACAATCAAAAAAATTATAAAGGTATATTAAAG
>NZ_CBDLAM010000323.1:0-2580 GCF_965301125.1 Anaerosporobacter sp.
GCTTATTGAAGACAAATATGATGAGTTATATGCTATTTGTGAAAAAGGAAATCGGCTTTTAGTTTAATTTTAATATTTCAGAAACATAACTCTAACAATTTATAAATGAAAACAAGATATTATTTTTATATCAAAAGGGAAAGCAAATCAAGTAGTTGTTTTTCAAAATAAAAATATAATTGGAGGAGATTAGGATGGAAGAATATCAATTAAAAACTGGGAAAATCGGTAATAAGGTTGTGGCTACATATAAGACGGTAGAAAAGAAGTTTACAGATACTTTTCTAGAAAAGGATGAAAATTCAGTAGGTGGTTACCGTATGAAAACTGGGAAAACAGCAGAGAAAGTAACAAATGCTTACCATAAAATCGAAGATGGTGTAGTAGGAGCTTATCAAAAAATTGAGGATGCATTTGTAGATACCTTTCTTGAAAAAAAGAATGAGGAGGAATCTTCTGAGAAGAAATAAGTAATTGAGAATGAAGAAGATGGAGGGTTATGTTATGAAGAAAAGTAATTTTGTAGCATTGATTTTGGGAACCATTGGAGTTGTGTTTTTTTCATTAGGTATGTGCATGGCTTTGATTGAAGAATGGGGAATGCTTAACAAGGGAATTGTTACAGGTATAATTGGAATTGTTGTACTTCTTATTACTGTTATCGTATGGAGGAGAATGGAAGGAAAAGAACCTATTAAATTAAAAGCAAAAACAGTAGGATCTGTAGCAGTCGGTGTTTTTGGAGCTTTATTGTTTGGTATTGGAATGTGCTTAACAATGGTGTTTGACAAGTTTATCCTAGGAGTCATCATTGGTTTGGTTGGGATTGTAGTGCTGCTTATGCTTATTCCGATTACTAAGGGAGTACATGATTAAGGAAAAAGCCTGTTTCTATTATTTGGCAGATAAAGCTGAACGGACCTCAAGTGAGGGTACAACCAGTGACAATAAAAGTAGCCAGAACTATGCAACCTGGTCCTCGCCAATGTATTCCTATCTGTATGAAAATGAAGATCATACCATTATAAGAGTAGAACTAGTAGATAACAAAATCGTTTATGAAAATTATGATAAGAAATTTAGACTTCTAGGTAAGGGTACCATAAAGAAAGAACTGCAATTGTTTGGTGGATTTTATGCTGGAAAAGATGCCAATTATTTTGTGTTCGGACAAACTAATAATAAGGAAAGTAAGAAACGTGAGGTAATTCGTATTGTAAAGTATTCAAAGGACTGGAAGCGGATTGCAAGTTGTTCTCTTACTGATTGTAACACAACAATACCATTTGATGCGGGAAGCCTCCGTTTTGCAGAATCTGGGGATATGCTTTACATCAGAACTTCTCATGAGATGTACAAGAGTTCTGATGGTCGAAATCATCAAGCAAATCTTACACTGTCAGTGAATACTTCAGATATGAAAATAACAGATTCATATTCTAGAGTTATGAATATTGGCTATGGTTATGTAAGTCATTCCTTCAATCAGTTTATTCTAGTTAATGGTAGTGAACTATTAGCAGTTGATCATGGTGATGCTTACCCACGCTCAATAGCATTGATTAAATACAGCAAACCTGCAGGAGAGCCTACGTTTACAGGTGACTGTAGCTATATAGATCTACTCGAATTCCCTGGTAATATAGGGGATAATTCAACAGGAGGTAGCGTCGGCGGATTTGAGGTTTCGAATTCTTCATATATTGTTGCTGGGAATTACAAAAATACTAGCTCCTATGTACGCAACATTTTTCTAAGCGTTACTCCACAAGGAGATTTAGTTGATGGAAATACAAAACTAATATATTTAACGAAATACAAGAAAAACAGTAAAATACAAGTAAGTACCCCTCAATTAGTAAAAATCAGTGATGATAAATTCATGGTACTATGGGAAACAACGAATACAAATACATACCAACAAAAAGTTAATTATGTCATGATAAACGGCAAGGGAGAAACCTTGTCGAATGTAAGAAGTATGACGGGAAATCTGTCTGATTGCCAACCAATTGTATATAATAACAATGTTACATGGTACTTTACAAATAATTCAGCCCCTGTATTTTGTACAATTCCTACTGATGGAACAGTTGCTAAAGACAATCTAATTAAAGGCGATGAATTCGTGGTCAAGAATATTACGTATTCAATTATTAAAAGTACAGACAAAACAAAGACGGTTGCAGTTAATCGTATCGAAAATAGCTCCGAAACTACAATCACAATACCAGCAACAATCAAAATTAAAGGTAATACCTATAAGGTAACAGAGGTATATGATGACGCTTTCAGTTACTGCTATAACGCAAAAACCTTTATATTCGGTAGTAATGTCACGAAAATAGGTAATATTAATTTTCCGGAATGGAACAACTTACAAAAGATAATAATCAAAAGTACCAAGCTCAATACTGACACGAAAAATGCTTTTAAGAACGTATCCAATAACGTTGTAATTAAGGTTCCAAAATCCAAATTGAGTGTTTATAAGAAATTATTACAAGGAAAAGGGCAGAGCAGTAAGGTAAAGATTATAAATTGATTTTCTTATATGAGTGATATATTCTTGGTGTATAT
>NZ_CBDLAM010000324.1:0-2562 GCF_965301125.1 Anaerosporobacter sp.
CTCTAAAAATATTAAGTGATAAAAATGAACCAGCAAAAGGTGCTATGGCATAGTATGTACTTGTTTTAGCAGCACCGAGTTCTCTTTGTGCATAGATATAGAAGAAAATACTTAATCCATATGCCACAAAACCTAAGATTAGTGCAAAGATAATATATAAAATATTAGTAACTCTCTCACCTAATATCAACGCAATTATTAATGATCCAAATCCAGAAAAGAACCCTTTAATCACAACAATTTGCAAAGGGTCCTTACTTGATAACTTCCTTGTACAGTTATTCTCAAAACCCCAGCAAATACACGCCAATAAAACAAATATTGAACCAATAGAAAAAGAAAAACTACTAAGGTCTTGAATAGAAAGTATCATACTAGAAATTGTAACAAGTACTATTGCAAACCATAGCCTATTCGTTATTTTTTCTTTATAGATACATAATGCAATTATTGATGTTGCAACTATTTCAAAGTTATTTAGTAATGATGCATTAGCAGCTGTTGTCATTGTCAATCCAATCATTAATAGTATCGGTGCAGCTATATCTAATAGAACCATTCCTATTGTATATGGAAGTTCTTTTTTTGTTAGTGGTAATTCTTTCGGTTTTGTTAACAATCTTTTTTGCACCAGACCTACTAAAACAAGTCCAATCCCTGCTCCTAGATATAAAAATGCCGCCATGATTGTTGAAGGTATTTCCTTTAATAAAAGTTTTGAAAATGGTGAATTTATCGCATACAATACTGCTGCTAATATTGCGTAAAATACTGCTGTCTTTCGTTTATTATTCATGACTTACCCCTCATTTCATAAATTTATCAATTGCTATAGATAAGTCATCTAGTACCTTTTGATCTTCCGTTTCAATTGCATGAACCACACAATGATTTATATGATCTTTTAAAATTAATTTTCCCACATTATTAACTTGAGATTTAGCTGATGCTAATTGAATTAATACTTCACTGCAATCTCTATCCTCTGAAACCATTCTTTTAACTAGTTCTAATTGACCAATTACTCTTGATAGTCTATTAATAACTGCTTTACTATTTTCATGATGATGTTCCATAATTCCCTCCTATATCCCCCATAGGGGGTTATTAAATAATAATACTCTTAGGGGACACATAAATCAAGTGCAATATGTTAAGTAATATTGATATATTCCTGTTTCCAGGTTTCATTAATTATAAAAATAGCCTTTCAGCTCAGAATTCTCAAAACGTTCACATAATTTTCATTAACATTCCATAGTTACTACACATTTTACTGTTATTATTATTACACCGAAGGAAGCTAAAACCTTTTTACATAGATTTTTTTTCATAAACCTCCCCTTTTATAGGAGCCAATTCCGATTGGCTCCTATTTTATTTGCGATCATATTCTTCTAATTTGACATAATCACTCTCACCTTTACATCTAAAACCGGTTCTTATAAACCTTCAATTTCTTGTTTTTATTACCAATATATATACAATTCACGTCATATATATATTGGTAATACTTATAATAATACTTGAGATGATTGTTATATAAAATATAATCTCGATATAATGTTGCAAATAATTCTTGATTATTTTTATAGCAATAGTTGTCATTTCTTTGTGTATCTTTATATTGTTTCATGTTATATAGTCTATCAAATTCTTTTGTCTTACTTATAAATCCTTGTGAGTAATCTACATAATGTCCAATCTCATGCATTACAGTATCAGCAATTGTAGTTGTATCACACTCTTTGTAATAGATGTATATAACCTTGTTATTAACGTCTGTAAGTCCGCAATAATTCTTTTCTGTATTACAGATAATAAATTGCCAACCTTCATTTAAAAAGTTGCTTAAAACTATTCTAGGGATCAAATTTATCGCTTGTACCGTATCATCTATGAAGTCGGTTGTCATTGTACCGTCAACCATGTAAGCTGGTTGCTCGTAGTACAGATACTGTTCTGACTTTTCTTTATCACAACCTGATAACAGAATAGTCAGACTTAGAAGTGTTAAAATTAATATAGATTTGTTTTTCATATAAATATCGCTTCCTATCGTAATTGCCTAAGATTATAACAATCATTAAATTACAATTTTGATTACAATAACGGTATTATTATGCGATATATTATGGTATTTTATAACAAATCTACTGCTTTTTTCTAAATCAGTAGGCGGAAATACTATTTACACTATTAATATTCAAATTACACTATCATTCGATATGTTACAAATGTTCCATACTTTAAATTTATCGGAAAATATTACAACTATAAAAACCAAATTTCTACTTGTTAATATGTTATGATGTTATTATAATTAATTAGCTCAATGCTTTTTAATAAATAATAAACAGGAAATGAGGACTACAAATGATTGATTTTCAAAACGGATCACTATTTAAACTAAAACAAGCAAAAGAAAATGACGTAAGCTCTACTCTATCTCACTTACTTATACCAGGCGAAGAAATCATCGGCGTATATAAAGGAATAAGAGATTCGAGACTGTAAAAAATTTTGTGTAAACTTAATAAGTGATATATATATCCTCTTGGA
>NZ_CBDLAM010000325.1:0-491 GCF_965301125.1 Anaerosporobacter sp.
CATCAAAGTCATTAAATTGATATTCTAAAGAGCCTATATACCAATTTAGTATCGAGATTCCTTTCGTAACATTATCTATAGTATTCTGTAGGCTTTGACTGTCAAATACCAAATTTCTTTCGTATACCTGTGGGCAAATTTCGCCCTCAGTAGTCCATTTCCTCTGGTAATGGACTAAAAATAACCGTATCACCTATATATCATTCACTTCGTGAACAGGTAGGTAATACAGTTATTATTTTAAGGGATGTAAGGAGTTGGGAGTCCTAAAGTATAACCATAATAAATTATACTATTTGACATCTTCACCATATACTCCATCGTTTTGATATTGTAAAATTATATTATACATCTCGTCAACATCTAATTGACATATTTCAGCCTCTTCACTTGTAATTTCAATTCTTTTTTTCTTTACCATATGTGAGCCTGCATCATACTGTAAATAATATTTTCCTACATCTTCTCATAAGCTAATACCTTCATCCTCA
>NZ_CBDLAM010000325.1:501-1572 GCF_965301125.1 Anaerosporobacter sp.
ATGTATAAGTACCTTCTAATGCTGAATTTACAACAGCTTCTTTTTTACCGACGCTTGTATAGCCACCTGGTTCCCAGTATTCTGGCCACGCACCTAATTCATTTCCCGACGGAATTCTTTGCTTGATATGTTATCAATTGACACTATAACTTGGTTTTCTCCTAAATATCCCAGATCTAAACCTAGTGCTTTTTCTATCTTTGAAACATCGCCATTTGCATACTGTATTATTTCACTCAACTCATCACCAGACATAACGAAAGTTCCACCTTTACCACCAATTATTCCAGATGGTTCATTTGGCATTATTTTAACAGCTCCGCTTTCCTTAAACGACTGTAAATGCGTATTGATATATTTTTCACTCAAGTAAGTTTCTGGTTCTGGTTTCTGCCCTTTAGGTGTAATTTCTCTTTAACCACTCTTGATATCCATTCAGTGGGAATATTCATCAATAGAGTTTGTCATTTTACTTGCTCTTTCATCTGTTACATATACAAACCATTTTCCAGCCTTTTCTTCTATTACAACCTCGTTTTCCTTATTAGTTCTTTTTTCAGATAAATTAATCCTTGCAATTCTTCTTTTTTATAATTTCAATTGCCTTACTTCTTTCCATTTTATTTTTTCCTATTTAATCTCTTTTAATATTCTTATTCCTTCTAACTGTTCTACACTAATTGAAAATTCATATTGTACTGCTCTTCCGCTTCCCCAACCATCAACAGCTGCTGCATCTCCTTTAATGATGTAAGTCTTATATATATAATTACATTGATTACCAAAAGTGGATGTATTACTGTATTTATAAGTAATTAGCGAAACATATATTCTGTGGAAGAATGAATTTACAATTGAAAGAAGTCAGTAAAATTAAGCTTTTATAGAACCATGGCAATATAATGTCGGACAAATGCTTTTGTATACCCAATGCAATTTTTCGCTATAAAGTGTCCTCTTCCCCATCGGTAATGGACAAAAAACTATTAACTCCTGAATTCTCATCGACTTACGTCGACGAAGGCAGGAATAATAGTATTCTGATTTAAGGATTTTGATGTCCTAAAGTAT
>NZ_CBDLAM010000325.1:1582-2540 GCF_965301125.1 Anaerosporobacter sp.
TATAACCATAATAAATTTTATAACCACCCATGTGCTTTTAGAAATTTATCTGGAATTCGCAATTCCAATTCTTCTTTGAGTTCCCTCAATAATATACTAAAATCTGTCTCATCCCACCATTTTTGAGAATTTTCTAACGCAATTGTTCTAGTTCCGAAACATATACTATATCCCATTCTTCCCATGTCATAATTGAATACTATTGGGAAATACTCATATGCACTAAACTCAACTGAAAACGATTTATGATTAACATCCTCTACTACATCTTTGATAATAAAATCTTTAATTTTTTCCTTAAATAAAGCACACATTTCGTCAATTATGAAATCTGACATCTCATCTACATTTTTATTTTGCATACCAATAATCTCCTATCTGTTTTAATCTAGTATATCCATGTTTATTTTTTAAATAGTGCCACTCCACTCCATTGGATTTTGTGAAAATCTAATCGTTTTTCCTTGAGCAACTGCATCATCCAAAGCTCTAGTATTAAATGTATTAAACATATCTTTGTCTGTTAATCCATATGCACCACTTATATCATCCCACTGTGTACCTAAACTAAAGTATGTATCACCCGTTGCCTCAGCTCTCTCTACATATGACCCTGATTCGATTGTTCCGTCAAAATACATTCCTAACGTCATACTATTAGAATCAGGATTATGTATAAATATTTTATGAATCTGTTCATAATTCCAATCCCTATATCTTATTCCATCAGCCTCTGACATCTCTCCAAATGCTGAGTATTTCCCACCCTTACTTACCGTCCAAATGTTCAACCAGATCATCAACAACCTTTTGATCTGCTCTTAACAATTCCTCTCCTACACCAGTTGCAAACACATACTCACCTGCTACTGTAGAAGTTATCATACCTGCTTAGACACTGATTAACCATAATTAAAGTAATTCAGAAAGCCATTTATCCAAATCGTCTCCCTCTAAA
>NZ_CBDLAM010000326.1:0-2530 GCF_965301125.1 Anaerosporobacter sp.
AATTATCAGCCAAATTCCAAGATTAATATTAAAAATATAAGTAGAAGATATAAGATTCCTATTATGGATATTGCCATGATACCTTACAATACTCTATGTAGAGAGGCGATGTCAGAGGGAAAACTTATTGATTTTATTACTGGTAATATAGAATGCAGCAGGGAGGATTCTAATTATTCTTTCATTCATGCGGTGGAACAAGCTGCGGATATGCTTAATGAAGCAGTAGAGGAAGTTAAGCAAGTAAGGAAAGAAACAATTACTACATTATCTATAAAAACAGAAGCGAAGATACCAATACAAACTCTTAGTAAAGGTAGGTGTGAAGACTGTTACATATAAGAAGAAGACAGAATTTGAAATCAGGTATCAAACCAATCTCTACAATGGAGGCATTACGAACTGAAGTTGAAAATACGTTTCGTGAGATTTTACGTACCAATATTTATGATGGAAATACTGATTATGTAGAACAGCAAAGACAAATTCAAAGACGTAGAGAATTGAGAAGTGCACTGAAAACCTGTACTTTCGGCGACTGGCAGGCCAAGCTATATATCAAGGAATACATAGTAGACATATTAATTGCTAAACTTCATTTCACAGAAGGTGATCTAGAGAGATTTATTGGTTTTGGGAGTGGCAACCTATCTGCTAGAGATAAGTTTGACATCTTATTATATCAATATATACTAAAATATGAAAATCGGGCTATGATTTCTTTCATAGAAGATAATAAACTAGATCGACCTAAAATCAATGATGATGGAGAGATATATTATGAGATTTCAGAAGAACAGATTCATACAATCTTTCGTCGTAATCATATGTCTTTAGATTATTATGATAAACTACAGATACTAAGCCAAAGATTGTACTCTTGGTATCGAGGTAATGGTGTAATTGATGAGATACGTGATATGTCTATAGATGGTGTGTCAGCAGGAGTATCAGGAATTACAGGTGGTATGGAGGTAGAACGATTTGGAGAAGTACGTGTCCTACCTGCATCTTATGAAAGTATATGGTTATTCTATAAGGGAAAATCCATACATTTATCTTTTTTAGGATTTGAAAGTGAGAAAGAGTTGATACGTGTTTGTAAGAATATCTATCGTTACAACAATCCAGGTCAATTATCAGAGGTACGTGGATACATAGTGAATGAGATGATGGATGGCTCTCGTGTTGCAGTTGCAAGACCACCATTTTGTGAAGGTTGGGTTTTCTTCATTCGTAAGTTCCATCATGAATTACAAAGAGATATTCGTACTTTGATTACGGATAACAATTGTATGATTCCAATTCAGTTAATGAAATGGCTGATAAAGGGGTGCCAGGTAATTGCAATTACAGGAGAACAAGGTTCAGGTAAAACAACATTATTGATGTCTCTTATTCGCTATATTCGCCCTACGTATAATCTAAGAGTGCAGGAATTATCTTTCGAATTACATTTGAGAAAGATTTACCCACGAAGAAATATTGTATCCTTTAAAGAAACAGACTACGTTACTGGAAATGAAGGTTTGGACTTTGCTAAGAAGACAGATGGTAGCGTAAATATACTTGGTGAAGTGGCCACAGCCAGTGTAGCTAGTTGGATGATTTCAATGTCACAGGTTGCATCCCTCTTTACCTTATTCACTCATCATGCAAAGACAACTAAAGATTTGGTTTATTCGATGAGAAATGCTTTGCTTACAGAGGGGGGATTCCATAACGAGGTTGCTGCAACAAGGCAAGTAGTTGATGCTATTCAGTTTGATGTACATATGTGTAAACACCCCGATGGACATAGATACATTGAAAGAATTTCACAGATTATTCCTGTGAGACAGAGTATTATACAAACTTGCTATCGCCCTGCAAAAGATGATGGAGTTGTTGAGATGCAGTTTATGGTTCGAGATATTGTGGTTTATGAACAAGGAAAGTATGTATTGAAGAATCCTATAAGTGAAGAGATAACAGATCAGATTATGAAGCATCTTACCTCATCAGAAGAAGAGGAATTCATTAAGAATCAACAAGAATGGGGGAATGTATACCTATGATGCTAGGATTCTTAAAAACGAGAAGAATAATTCAAGAATGGATAAATCCAGGTGAAGAAGAACGAATTCGTAGACAAACCATCCGATATATGTATAGGGAATTGGCTTTGATTATTCTATTCATATGCATAGCTTTGTTCTCTTGGAAGTTATCAATTGAGAGCTTATTGATGATTGTAATCGGTATCTATCTAGTAAGTCTATTTTATCGTTTCTACTATACTAGACAGAAGTATATGAGTTTGCTGTTACAATTTGAAGGATTCTTAGTAAATGTAAGAAATGTATATCAGAATACAGGGATGGTTGAAGAAGCTCTACAAGAATCCATCTGGGAATCGGACGAAGAGATAGCGAGCCACATGCAGAAGCTTTTTATGGCATTAGATTTAGAAGATAATGAAGAATTGCAACGGTACAAAGAAGGAATATCCTTTCCTTATATATTGACATTTTATATATTATGTAAAACG
>NZ_CBDLAM010000327.1:0-2023 GCF_965301125.1 Anaerosporobacter sp.
TAATTAAAATAGTAAAAAAACCCGATGTTAGAATAAGATTTCCTCTGTCAAATTTATCAACTAGTTTAGAGATAGGTATTTGAGTAATACCTACAATGACATTATTAATCGTTATAAGGAGACTAATAAATTTTATATTGACTCCTTTTTGGCTTAAATAAATAGCATAAAAACTGAAGATAAATACGCTTAATATTGAATCAATAATATTAATAACTGAAATTGATATTAATCTTCCATCTTTCCATGCACTTTTCTTTTTATATTCTTTAGTCTTCTCTTCCGTTCTTTCAACTTGTTTGCTATTGGTTATTTGGGTTGAAGGTAAAATACATACAATAATCAATGCTATACAAGACAAAAATAATAGCGATGAAAAAGCAATTTTGTAGCCAAACTCTCCTGCAATTAAGCCACCTACCAATGGGCCTACACTATTTGCCAAAAATGTAACTGTGTTGTAGATGCCCATATATTTAGCTTCTTGTCCTTCTGGTGTGATATGACCAATATAAGTCATAACCATAGGTAACATCATAGCAGATGCTAAGCCATGTAGTAATCGTGCTCCTAAGAGTATTGGATAATTCCATGAAATTGCATATAAAAGTCCTATGAATGGATAAAGTATTAAACTAATTCTAAGTATTTCTTTTGCACCTTTTCTATCAGCCAGTTTACCTATGTAAGAACCTGACAAAATTCTTACAGTATAAAATGCACTAAATAGAAGTCCCACTTGAACTCCAGTAGCGTTTAAGGTTTCTGCATAAGGTGATAATAATGGTGCTACTATTCCTGTACCTACTACTAGTATAAATACTGCAGCACATACTAAAATTAACCCTTTTTTCACGTATTGCCTCCCTAACAAGTTTTGTACAGATATTTTATATAATTTCAACTTTTAACGAATCCAACATTTCATCAACTTTATCAAAGGAATAGATTTCATCTTTCTCATAAATAATAAAATGTCCTAATCTAGTAAAGTTATCTTTTGTTTTTTTAATCGTATCACCATATTTATAGTTAAAATCGATATTTAATATTGAGTTTTCTATAAACTCTTGATCATATGTAAGTATCCCATCTTTACTAGCTGTCATATAGCGAATAGAGGCGGATTGCACTTCGGGAATTTTTTTAATAGCATTTTCAATTGATCCATCTAATGCAATACTAAGGGAAACTTCCCTTAAATTAATGCCAGTTACACTATCAACAAGTTTATAGATATTATCTCCAGCTACCCTTCCATTAACTTCAATAATTTTAATACCATTCGAAGAAATTTTTAATTCCGTATGAGTCACGCCGTACCTCACATTTAATGCTTTTAATGCACTTATAACAATTCCTTTAATTTCGTTTGATACGTTATATGAAATTTTAGCGGGTACGGTGTGACTTACTTCAATACAATTTTCTGTTTCTTTACTTGTAATAGCTATCACGGTGCTTGCTCCATTAATAGTATAAGTTTCTACACTATACTCTTTACCATCTATATACTCTTCTACTAAAACTTCAGTATCTAAAGTATCACCTATGCAATTTTGCTTAGTAGAATATATTTGCTGGAGTGAATCAATCATTTCTTGGATATTATCACATATAGATACAAGCTTACTTCCTGATTCATTGGATGGCTTAACTACAAGTGGAAATGAAATTCTATTTAAAGTCTGTAATGCTTCCTTCAGAGATTTTATTAATACATAATTTGCACAAGGTATTTTATTCTTTTCAAATACAACCTTTGTATTTTTTTTATTTCTACAAGCTTGAGCAGCATCTTCATTTAAACCATAGTAAGGAATATTATATTCTCTGGCAATTCGAGCAACATGTTCAATATAGTATTCATTCATTGTAAAAATTCTCTCTACTGAAAACTGCTTCATCATTCTACTTAATATTTTTTCTAAGCTATGTATTGTATTTTCATTATCTTCTATTGGGTAATCCATCTTAAGTATCTCATCAATTCCAATATTGTTACTGATACAAGCTATAGAAT
>NZ_CBDLAM010000327.1:2033-2523 GCF_965301125.1 Anaerosporobacter sp.
TCACTTGACTCACTATGCGATTTTAAAGAAGCTAATTTTTCAATCTTTTTTGTTTTGAGTGCTATTACAACAGAAATGACATAACCAATTTCCTCATTTGTTAATGAAGCAGCTTTAGCATTTAATAATGCATTTTTAATTCCACTTTCGTCTTCAAAAGCAACAACTGCCGCTAATGCTACCATAGCCTGTTCTCTCTCGGATATAATCTCTGAGTTAAATACACTGTCTATAAAATCAGAATATGTCTTATTAATATTTGTAACTTGTTCGATCATTAGATTTCACCTCTCTTCTAGATAAGTCTTTTTATTAAAAGTCTCCATAAGTATATAAGCAAATACTAATATTGGAATTAGATTAATACAAATTCCATTAAATGTCAATACGTATTTGTAAAATTTATCAAATTACCAAGCGATATTATATTACTTTACTATATCTAATACTTGTTGAATTAAATTATAGTATTCATAGTTCTTATTAATAC
>NZ_CBDLAM010000328.1:0-2482 GCF_965301125.1 Anaerosporobacter sp.
CTAATAAAGGAGGCGATCTAAATGATTTCTGTAGATAATCTAAAAAAAGATAGCAAAGCTGAAGTCCCCAAATCCCCAAACTTGGAGACAGATTATGAATTTTTCAATGGCTTTGGTGGTTTTATAAAAAAGGGAAAAGAATATGAAATTCTTCTGGAGGGGAACAATAAGCCTCCAGCCCCTTGGATTAATGTAATAGCAAATAAAAACTTTGGATTCTTCATATCCGAATCAGGAGCGGGCTTTACATGGTCAGGCAATAGCCGTGAAAATAAGATAACGCCTTGGTCAAATGATCCTGTTAGTGATAAAGCCTCTGAGGCAATCTACATAAAAGATGAAGTGACTGGAAATATTTTGACACCTATGTCTCTAGGTAGAACAGACAGAGGAAATTATCGGGTAAGACATGGCTTTGGATATTCGGTATTTCATCATGAAGAGGAAAACATTACACAGGAACTTACTGTATTCACTCCACTGGATGAGCCGATAAAACTGTGGGAACTTAAACTAACAAATACTTCTGAAATAGAAAGGTATTTGAGCCTTACATACTATGTAGAGTGGGTACTGGGTACATCGAGAGATCAATCGAATCCCTATATTCTAACTGATTATAGCAATGAACATGAATATTTAAGTGCAAAAAGTATCTATAATTATAATTTTCATAAACACAATGCTTTTATCTTCTCTAGTGAGATGATAACCGGATATACTGGTGACAGACAAGAATTCTTTGGGTTAAAAGGCGGAATCTTAAATCCACGAGGTCTGAATGTCAAATTATCGAATACTACTGGTGTATGTTACGATGCATGTGGAACCATACAGGTATCTATTGCAATCAAACCAGGTGAATGTAAAACTGTAATATTTGGGTTAGGACAGAGTGATGACTTGAAAGAGATAAGCAGTCTTCGACATAAGTATAATCATATTTCACAGGTTACAACAGAGCTTGATCGGGTAAAGAATTACTGGGAGGAGACATTGGGAGCAATTAAGGTAAAGACAAACGACCGAGCCATTGATATTATGGTAAATGGTTGGCTTTTATACCAAACAATCTCTTGTAGAATCAATGCGAGGGCGGCCTTTTATCAATGTGGTGGAGCCTATGGCTTCAGAGATCAACTTCAGGACACACTTTCTCTTCTTTATACTGATCCAGATGCTTTAAAAGGACAAATTCTCACTGCTGCCGGCAGGCAATTTGTAGAAGGTGATGTGCAACACTGGTGGCATCCTCCTATGGGAATTGGAGTTCGAACGAGAATATCGGACGATCTGTTATGGTTGCCTTATTGTACCGCTGCTTATATTCGCGGTACAGGAGATTATTCTATATTACAAGAAAAGGTTCCTTATATCACAGGACCTTTGCTGGAAGAAAATCAACATGATGCAATGTTTACGCCTAATCAGTCAGATATGGTAGTGAGTATATACGAACATTGCAAGAAAGCAATTCTATACACAAAATATGGCAATCACGGACTTCCTCTTATGGGTGGCGGAGATTGGAATGATGGTATGAGTGAAGTAGGAATAAAAGGAACAGGAGAAAGTGTATGGTTAGGATGGTTTCTCATAGCTTTACTGGGAGATTTTATACCTCTCTCCTATCATGAAGAAGACTTTGAATTTGCAAAAGAACTAGTACAAAGAAAAGAAACGCTTAGAATTAATATGGAGGAAAACGCTTGGGATGGTGAATGGTATTTAAGAGCTTTTTATGACGACCAAACAAAGCTTGGTTCAAAGGAAAACGATGAATGTATGATTGATTCAATTAGTCAGTCTTGGAGTGTAATATCAAAAGGTGCCAAAAAGGATAGAGCCTTGACAGCCATGCACTCGACCAATCGCTATTTAGTCAGGGAAGACGAAGGTGTTTCATTACTTCTCACTCCCCCCTTTGACAAAACAAACAAAAATCCAGGTTATATTAAGAATTATTATCCAGGTATCAGGGAAAATGGTGGCCAATATACTCATGCAGCAGTGTGGCTTGCCATAGCTAATACAATGATCGGGGATTATAATATGGCTCATACTCTGTTCACCATGCTAAATCCAATTCACATCACTTTAAATAAAAGAGATGCCATTAAATATGAAAAAGAACCTTATGCTATGATTGCAGATATATCACTAAGTGCCCCCTATACTGGAAGGGGCGGATGGAGCTGGTATACAGGCTCAGCTGGCTGGATGTATCAAGGCTTGGTAAATTGGTTCTTGGGAATAAGAAGGGACGAGGGTTATCTGATTATTGATCCCTCAACACCTGCTTATTTTGGTGATTTTTCCATTCAATATAAACATAAGTCTACTATTTACGAAATAAAAATAGAGAGCCGAAGTAGAGGCGTATTATCTACTGTTGAGTTAATGCTTGATGGAGAAAAGGTAGAAGGCAATAGAGTAAAACTAATAGATGACGGGAAAACACATTTGATTGTCGTATAAGAGC
>NZ_CBDLAM010000329.1:0-2482 GCF_965301125.1 Anaerosporobacter sp.
CAGTAAGACTTGGTATGGTGATAATGAATTAGTTCATAAAATAGGTGTATTTTTATATGGAAAACCAGGAACGGGTAAATCTACAGTAGCAAAAGCCATCAGTTCCATGTTTAATAATGCACCGATTTTAACAATAGATCCTAATAATATAATGAGTTCCGTAAACGGTATATTAAAGATGAGAAAGAAATATGAAGGAACAATTATTGTGTTAATTGAAGACTTCGATATGTATTTTAAAAGCAGGGAAGAACTTGATGGATGTCAATTAGATAATGAACAAAAGAAGAAAAAAGATAATAATCAAAACGCAATATTTCAATTATTAGACGGTATTTATTCCACTGATAACACCATATACATAGCAACCACAAATTACAAAGATAGGATTGATTCAGCTTTAATTAGACATGGTAGATTTGATATACAAGAAGAATTGGATTATTTTGATGAGGATCAGGCTTTAGATTGTGTAAAGCTATTAGGTTATGATAAAAAAGTGCTAGATAAGTTAAAGATTGAATACCCTACTCAACCTTCATATTTGCAGAGTAAAATAATGGAATATAGGGCAAGCTTACTAATAGTATAGAAGGGAGCATTAAAAACATGGTTAAAGTGATGTGCGATTGTTGCGGTAAGGAATGTACTATTAATGATGTATATAAATTGCCACGCATAAAAGATACGTATACTACAGATAAAACTGGTACGGCAAAACTAGTAATGTGTAAATCTATTGAATTATGTGAAAATAATTTATGTGAAGAATGTAAAAGTAAACTTGCATCAACATTAGAATATTTACCATTTATAAACATGGTTGGTATTGCTGATGGAAAAAGAACTGTTACTTGGAGCGTATAAACAACGTATTTGGTTGCATAAAGACAAGATATTAAATAAATAAGAAAAGGAGAAGTTGAATGGATAATGAAATTATTTTAAAAGAAGTAGATGGTGAAGTTAGAGTAAGTAGTAGAGAAATTGCTGAAAGATTTGGAAAGAGACATACTCACGTTCTTGATATAATCAAGGGGTTTATGAGTGAAATGAGTACAGCCGAATTTTCGGCTCTATTCAAAAAGGCAGAATATAAGGCATCCAATGGAAAAAGTAATATTGAATATCAAGCTAATAGAGATGGATTCTCATTGTTGGCTATGGGATTCACTGGATCGGAAGCATTACAGTGGAAATTAAAATACATAGAAGCATTCAATAAAATGGAAACAACCCTTAAAGAGCAAAACGCAAAAGCATTACCTACTTCATATAAAGAAGCGTTATTACAACTGATTGAGCAAGTGGAAGAAAATGAAAAGCTTCTAAGTCAAATTGATGTGTACGAGAGATTTTTATGTTCTAAAACTGGTATGCTAACTAAAACAGAATTATCAACGAAATTGGATACAAAGCCACAAACACTTGCTAGTAAATTAAAGAAGGCAGGCGTATATACAAAGACATCACAGATTAGTGGAGATTTCTTAAAGCACTATCCTGATACCAAAATTATTGTGGAGTGTGATAACACATATTTTGATGGTAATGGAGTTGAGCATAATAAACCTGATTTTCAGTGGACATATGAAGGATCTAAAATCCTTGTAGATTATCTTATCTCGTTGGGTATGGTGACATTTACAGAGAATAATGGGTTCAAATTAAAATCAGCATAAAAGACTTCTTTTGTTCCGTAATTTAAAATATTAAACAAATAGAAAGGGTGGTTAAATGTATCAAAATTGTTGTAAGAAGTGTGGGAGTTTAGGTTTACATACAGAAGTAAAAGGAAGTAATACTGGGTTATATTGTTCAGATTGTGGAGCATGGATTAAATGGCTTGGGAAAGATGAATTAAGAGCGTTTGAGAATGTAAAGATTAAAGAAAAAGAAAGAGTTCATTCAAATTTAGTAGACACTGCATTGGGTAATGTTGGGTTCAATTCAATCGAAAATGAATTAAGTGACCTAATTGATTTCTTGGATAAGCAAATTGACAGAGAGCTATGTAGAAAACCGTTGAGTATAGAAGACTCGCTTGTAAAATGTGCCGTAGCTCAAGCACATGAAAAGGATAAGAATGCTTTAATAAATATTTTGAGTGGTATGCATTGGAACGTGAATCCGATGTAAAAAGGAGAAATAAATGAGAATACAAGATATTCAAATTGGTAAGTTTTATAGATTAAAGAATACTGCTGGTGAATATACACAATATTACGGATGGGTTAAGCCATTAGAAATTTATAAAAGAGGTCAATGGAATAGTCCTGATAAGGCTAAGAGTCTGGTTAAATGTGAACATACAGTTGATAAAAATGACACTGTTGGATTTATTAGATATTTTAGACCTTCAGAATTGGTAGATACTCATGAAAAGTAATATGAAATGAAAAGTTTGTGTGATTTTAGAAAGGATAAAAAATGGGTAAAGAAGATATTATTAAACCAAGTCCCGTTTTGGAAGAAGAATGGG
>NZ_CBDLAM010000330.1:0-2409 GCF_965301125.1 Anaerosporobacter sp.
ACAAAAAAGGCATTAATCCCTTCTGGATCAACGGCCCCGTTTGTTCTATATCAACCCATATTTATTAAATTGAATTGTTTACAACTAATATGGTTTACCAAGGAACCACCATAAGTTTTGGCCATTTTTCTCGCCATTTCTGTACTTTATTTTCATAGATTTCTCTAGTTATCAACAGTTTATTTGGTCTCACTACCATAGAAAATAAATCATCCAATTCGTAAGGTGCGTAGATTTTGCATGTTCCATCTTGTTCTTGTCTTAATCCCAGAGCAGTTGCAGTGGTTGGCCAACTATCTATTGCTTCTTCAAGAGAATGGTATGGCTTTATGGGAAATCCAAACTTTTTCTCATACCAAAGGTGTACTCTTGCCTGGTTTTTCACATCTAGCTTAAATTGAAAATCTCCGAGTAGATTTAACAATCTTTCCTTGAGTTTCTTCTCACTCTCGGAAGTTATATCCTCAGGTGCATAATAAACTATATCAATATCTGAAATACCATATTCAAGAGGATAGCCAGAGATATCATTCCAAACCGTGTTTGTAATACAGCCTGCCCCAACATAATAATCTGAACGCAGAATTGTATCTTTAAGAACCTTAATAAGCCTCATTAATGGTTCATTTTTTGATATGATCTCCACTAATAATTCCTCATACACTTCCATTTGTTCCTCCTATTATATTTCTTGCAACCGGTATTTTAGCAGCTACAAAAATCATAAATATTTTACAGCAAGTGTTATTATAGATAAAATCAATATATGGATAAATTTAACATAATCAAGGAGCGGAATACGTGAAAAAAACGTTAAGTATCATTCTATTACCATTGTTAGGTGTTCTAATATATTTTATGTTTATTAGACAAGATGAACTAATAGTAAGAATCAATAACGGTTCTGATAAAGACATTTCTGGATTACAATTAGTTACCAATGACGATCTATTACTAGTAGACGTATATACAATAAAAGCAGGTGAAGAAGAAGATTATATTATTGAATTACCAGAGGATTTTGACGAAGCTTCCATTAACGTGTCTTATGTGGACAAGCAGGGGAATGAACATAACGAAGTAATTCTTGGCTATGTTGAGAAAGGTTATATAGGTAATGGTGAAGTTAGCATACACTCTATAGATGACAATGGAATTTTAGAAATGACTATAGAGGGTGAAACCAATATATTCTAATGATAAAACTCTTTTAAAATGTTGAATTGTCGAAAAGGGCTTGTCTCACTCTGGGCATTAATTCTTCTTAGACTAATTCTGTTAAATAGCAACAATCAACATTTAACACTTTAGTAACTGTTTCCATCCCTCCCTCTGTCACTCTATAGTAACCCTATTATAGATTTGGATGCTCATAATTTCATATCCCAAAGAACGGAGGGAGTCGGACACCTATATCAAACAATACATCAAGGACATAGAGGAAAAGCACAACCAAGACACAAATACCAATAATCGTTTCCCATATTATGCTATGTTCATTTACTGCCGCTTTTTCTTTACTTTTCTTCTTTCTGTATAAGAATTGCACTTTTCTTTGCTTATAATTTTTGTCTTGTTTGTTAGGATACACTCGTATCACTTCCGTTCCCCGAATAATTTTCCATTATGTCTTACAGAACTTCTCTATTTACAACTAATATCTTCTTCCACTATAGTCTCTCAATGAACAGAGCGATATCTCTTGTTTTTTCTGCTTTAGCACTAGATTGTCTGCCCCGATAGTTGCATAAGAAAAGACCATCACTTTGACAGGTGTGATCTTCTACCAATGTTTTTTGATTTTTTTAATACCCGACACTACAAGGGCAAAAAGCAAGACGAGAAAACTGTTATAAAAAAAATACGTAGCAAAATTACTAAAAAAAAATTCAGCAAAACCAACATCAAAAACCGATACAGCACAAACAACCCCAATTGCCCCAAATACTCCAGCTGATATTAAAATAACCAACGCTGCTAAATATAGGTTTCTACTTTTTTTGAAGACGAGGAACCCGATGAGATTTGCTGTAACGATAAAAATGGCGTATGCTACAATGAATATATTCAATAAATCACCTCTGTTATTTCTGTTATCCGTTTATGATTCAACTGTTCAATTAGTTCTAGATTTATATATGAAAATCCTTCTCCCGCTAAACTGCCCCGCTTTAAAAAAGGCATCAATCCCTTCTGGATTAACACCCGCGTTAGTTTAAGTACAATATTCCACAAATCGAATTGGTACTAAAGCGTCTCACCCAATTTCTGAATCTTTGAGCGGGAAATTAAATACACATTGCCTAAAAAGTCGATTTTGTCTCCTTTTACACGGATTGCACAATCTTTGTTAAAGCGCTTGCTCCCATTATAACGGCTCTGCTTTTTTTAATAGAATCAGACAATTCA
>NZ_CBDLAM010000331.1:0-1989 GCF_965301125.1 Anaerosporobacter sp.
AAAGCACAATGTTGTCCATCTTCTAATGTAAATGAAATCTTATTAAATAATTCCTTTTGCGGAAATGAATAGGATAAGTTATCAACTTTTATCATAGTATTACCTTTCTCTTTATCATTGAAAAAGAGCTTATAAAAATAAGCTCTTCTATATAGTATCACTAATTGTAATTTAAATGTTCAGTCTGTAGCTTAACATTATTTTCGGTTAATTTCAATCTTTTTGTGTTAAACAATTCTTTACTATTATAGCATTGCTTATAAAGATTTATTTTCCTCAGAAGTTCCTTCTTCTAAAACATCATCTGACTTAAAGTCTACTCCCAACTTATCCAGTGTGATTAATTTTAAAAGACTGTCTAATATAGTGCCGCTCCCACCATCTTTGTTATCTCCCATATTAACTATGGTCTCAGGAACCAAATCAACTTGGCTATTTTTAATAGCATCTGTTAACTTATCAGTAATTTCTTGCATAACTCGGTATTTAGCACCACCATAAGCTTTAACTTGTGCATCAATCGCTTTAGCTTTAGCAAGACCAATGCTTGATTCCTTAGAAGCTTCTGCATCACCCTCAAGCTTAACCTTTTCGGCATTTGCTTTAGCAATAAATACGATTTGGTTAGCTTCTTGTTCTGCTTTCTTAGCCAAAGCTGCACCACTATTACCTTCGACTTCAATCTGAATTTTTGATTTTGTAAGAGAACTCTGCTGTTCTGCAATTGCTTGAGCTTCACGAAGAGATTTCTCACTTTCTGCAGCAGATTGCTGTTTCTGATAGGTTACTTTCTTCTCTTCTGCTATTTGTCTTTCACGAAGCTGTGTTAAGATATTCTCTATCTGTGTATCACCTGATACAGTTTTAGGAGTACCTATTAATACTTCTTCCAACTGAAGATTATATTTCTGGAATTTTGTTTTCATTTCCAGTACGGCTTTTTCACGAATATCGCTACGTTCTTGAATTAATTCAATTAATGTTTTAGTTTGAGCAACATCTTTAAAATATGCACTTACAAGCGGATCAAGCGATTGATTTACAAGCATATTAATATCACCAAATCTCTGAATTACCCAAGGAGCTTGCTTATAATCGATATGCATTACAACTGATAAAGGAAGTGATGGTTCAAATGCATCTTTTGTAATAATGTCGACCTCTGTAAGGTTTTCATCATACTTATGATCCCCCGATTCAGTTTTATTCCATTTCAAAATAATGTTCGTTGTAGGAACTAATACTACTTTACCTGCGTCAGTATTAAATGCGTATTTACCTGCCATTAATGGCTTTTCCAGAACACCTTTGCATCCTTCACCAACAAGTTCGCCATGTTTATAATCGCTTCCCGTAGTATCAACACCGGTAGCACCAAAGAAGGATACTACAACTCCAACAAATCCAATTGGAACAACAGTCTTTGGTCTTAGCTCTATGGTTGCAAATAAACGGTTCACATAATAGGTACCATCCGTTAATACTTGTAACTGCTTACCTCTTTTTCCACCAAGTTCTAAGAACTTTTCAGGATCTTGGAAACTTGCGTGTTCCGGTCCCATATCTGGAGCTATAATTTCACCATCAGAAAGAGACTGACCATCGTGAACGGTAACAATACCCATTAAGTCGCTCTCTTGTCCGCTTTTTCCCATAATTACAATAGGACGAAATGCATCTCTTTCACCTAATGTTGCTTGCATACTTGTTAATGCTTGTTTTTCCTGCGCATTACCAACAGAAATCGTTTTAATGTCATTTGGTGTAATTATGATAAACTGTGCTAAATTGATCGCGTATGTACCTTCTCTTAAAATACCTCTCTGAGGGCCTCTTTGACCACCATTTTGTAAGAAGCCGTTCACATCTTGGAAATTATTCGCTTCTTTTACTACTTTACCCAGCGTTTGTATTGGATTAAGTGGTTCACCATCTCGTGCAAATATATAAGCTATTTGTCCTTGTGGAATTGTAATTAAAGGATATTTG
>NZ_CBDLAM010000331.1:1999-2386 GCF_965301125.1 Anaerosporobacter sp.
CAACTATTAAAGATCCTTCTTGAACTTTTGATATTAATACTGTTTTTAAATGAATACCACCACGAAGAACATTTGGTTGATAACCTGCCTCTCCGTTTAAAGCAATGATTGAGTCTTTCAAAGAACCTTTTAAACTCCACCATTTTTCTACTACTGCTACTTCATTTGATGCAATAATACGCAAACCTAAAATCACGAAAATTAGTAAATATGCTACAGCTAACACACCTAGTACCCATAAAGCAATTTGTAACACTGATTCAATACTCATTTTCTTCCTTCTTTCTATTTTATTTACGTTTTATATTTTACCATTTTGAGGTTGGTTAGTCAAGTACTGTATACAACTTCATTTTGATGCACTTATGTCTATGCACTTATTGTTAC
>NZ_CBDLAM010000332.1:0-2377 GCF_965301125.1 Anaerosporobacter sp.
TATATATAGTAATGGAATAGCTGGCAATGGATTTTTGAATAATAAAGCAATTATGGTATAAACACTCACGATCATTAATAAATTTGGCAAAACATACTTAATTGCTGCTAAATATAAATCAATCGCATTCACTGGGAATCCAGCTCTTACACCATGAATAACGCACAATACATCAAAAAACGTAGTAATAGAACAAAGTATCAACACCATGAAAAGGAAACCACCCAATACTTTTCCAATTACATAGGATTTTGCTGATATCGGTTTCGTGTGCAATAACTCATAAATATCTTTTTTCGTATCCCTAACGTATAAAAATGCCAATAAAATAATTGTAAAGAAACAAAGATACAATCCTGTAAAATCCGCAAATTTTCTAGAAAAATAATAAGAATAGGATTTATCCTCCAACTTACTACTGATATATTCGTTCACCTCTTCTTTTGTTCCCTTATATTTTTTTACCTTCTCATAAACATAATTGGCACCATTGAACTTATATTTTTCCAGATAATCCGTCATTTCTGTAACATTCATGTCTTTCTGTCGGATATTTTCAACAATCTGTTTTGCATCCGCTTCGGAATATCCTAGGATTTGAACCAATTCCTTTTGTATTTCTTTGATTACTAGTTCTCTCTGCTGTTCTTTCGTAGCAGGAAGATACCCATCCATAATATCTGCATCATCAATATTTTCTACTTCAATATCATCCAATGCTTGAATTTCTTCTGTAGACTTAAAATAATGGATTTGAAGATACGGTCCCAAATCTTTGTAGATACTTATCATCACTATTACAAGACCAATCCAAAAAACAGGATTTTTTAAATAATTTAGTAATTCTCTTTTTATAATTGCTTTCATAAGTTGCCCCTTTCTTTGCTTTATATATAAAGAATAAAGGATGAAAAACAACAAAAAAACAACCAGCTTAAACTGATTGCTCTTTTTCATTTTCAATATGAAAGTATGCAATGGCTACTGCTCCACCTTCTTTCGAATTTTCTAACAATAGCTTTCCTCCATGTTTCTCGCAATAAATCCCACATATATATAAGCCAAGACCAAAATGTGTCAGGTTATCCTGTGAATTTCCATGAAAATATGGCTTAGTTAAAATATGCTGTTCCTCTGTAAATCCTGCACCATCATCAGATACTGTAACAATCAAATCACAGTCCTTGACATCAAATTTCACATTGATTATATTCCTTGTATAACGCAGTGCATTTCCAATTAAATTCTCCAACACTTCTATTACAATATCTGAATCAAACTGTGCTGATTCTACTGTAGTACTCAATAAGAAGCAGCATTGTACGTCGTTCTTTCTGTTAATCAATTTTATGTTTTCCTCTAACTGATGCACAAACTCTTTTAGTTCTATATTACGTACTTCCATGTTCCTTTCTTCTAACTTGGACAATTGATGCATTGTATTTATAAATGATTCCATTCTGCCAGTCTGCTGTATTTCGGCCTGAATCATTTCTAGTAATTTTTCTTTTTCAACCGAATTCTCTGATGCCATTTCTAACAGCATTTCCTGATACCCCTTGATAATCGTAAGAGGTGCTCTGATGTCATGTGAGATTGCTGCACGCAACGCCTTTTCCTGTTCCATCATTTTCCACATCTGCTTATTGTTATCTCCCAGCTGCTTTCTCATTTTTTCAAATTCCATACACAGCTGTCCCATTTCATCCTCATTCTCATATAATACCATAAAATCCAGATCATTTTCCGAAATTAGCTTCGATGATTGCTTTAATTCGGCTAACGGTGTTTTTATCTTATTCCTATAAAATAGGGAGACCGTAATTACCGTTCCAAGAAATGTTATAATCAAAATTCCCCATGTTTCCAAGAAATCACAAAATTCTGATATATTCCAGTCCATGCTGCTCATTTTATATCTAACAGGTCTGGCTATCTTGATGTCATAATCTTCAGCTCTACTCTGTTGTAAATTTGAATAATCTTCCATATCTGCATAAGATATCCATATATTTTCTTGAATACTCATAACGACCTGATTTATCATTGCTCTCAAAAAGAAGCAGCAGAAAAGATTCACAAACATATATAGAATAATTGTTTTTCTGATTGATAGATTTCTTATTTTCTCCATCTATATCCAATCCCCCAAGCTGTTTCAATACATTCTTGATCTGTGTAAACAGCTATTTTTCTTCTGATTCTTCTCACCAACTCTGTAATACCTCTACTATCACCAGTCGCATCATAACCATAGATTTTCTCATAGATCCGTTCTTTATCAAACACCTGGCCTGCATTGGTTGAAAGGAATTCTATAATATCATACTCTGCCTTTGTAAATCCTATTGTTACACCTTTAATTTGATTTATTTTG
>NZ_CBDLAM010000333.1:0-2364 GCF_965301125.1 Anaerosporobacter sp.
TACTTGTCAGAAGCGACTGTTATATCTTACAACATCTTTCGACGTTTGTCAACAAGAATTTTCACTTTTTAATGAATTGTTTTAATTCTTACTATTTTCAGAATTGTTCGTTCATTTCGTGCAATTCATCAGCTGACTTGGTCTAGTATAGCAGAGTTGAAATCGTTTGTAAAGTACTTTTTCAAAGAATGTTGAGTCCAATTTTTTCCTTCTTATTAATAGTATTTCTTTCATATTAAATAAATAGTCCAACTCTTTATTAAAACCAACTCCTTGAAGTGATACATCAAAAAACAACTTTTTTAGCAGTGTATCATATACAAACATGCATGTTTATAAAATGACATTCCACTAAAAAAGTTGTTCATTTCAAGTATTTGAAAACATTTAGTTTAATAACATAGTGCTTTTTGCAACAATCTGCAAATCAAACATCTCTACCACCGAATTAACCCGCCATATATTCAGCTATATTCATAATATGATCCCCTATACGTTCAAAGTCCGTAATCATCTCTGAATATATTACACTTATGTCGCCTTTACATTCGTTCTTCTTAAGTCTGCATAATTGGTTTTCTCTATATACGACAGCCATCTCATCAATCTTATCTTCTGTTTTTAGTATATAGTCTAGCTCCTTGACTGTTATATTATCTTCTAGCATATTTATACTCTTAAGATTATTTAAGGATACGCGCTTCATATCCTTAACTTCCATTTCTATCGTCTCAGTTAGCACACCACTCTTTTCTCTTATTAGATCTGCATAACCTGCTATATTTACAGAGTGATCGCTTATACGTTCAATGTTACCTATGATACTGAAGTACTTACCAATCGCTTTACCATCTTTCTCCGACATCTCAGCAGATATAATACTCGATATATATTTGGATATCTCTGCATTAAGAAAATCTATATACTCTTCATTCTGCATTACTTTAGCAACATTCTTTTCATTCCATTTCAATACTTGATCAAATGATAGTTCTACATTTTCAATAGCAAGTTCATACATACGATTTACTTCTTTATGTATCTGAGAAATTGCAACACTTGCTCCACCAAAAGAGTGATTTATAATAGATGCTGGGGATATAAACTGCAATCTCATCTCTGCTTCATTCTCATCATCTCTTTCTGGTAAGATTCTCTTAGCAATCTTTTCTAGTTTTGTTCCCGCCGGTAGCAATAATAACGTTGTTACTATATTAAATATCGTATGTACGTTGGCAATCTGCGCCGCGGAATTATTTGGCGTTAATCGTATGATCCAATCAGTCAATGGAAGAACCAAACAAATACACGTAAATACTGCAGTTCCTATTATATTAAACATTAAATGTATAATTGTCGTTCTTTTCGCATTACGGGTTGTACCAATTGACGCAAGTACCGCTGTAATGCATGTACCAATATTCTGTCCAAACAAAACAAAGACAGACCTGTCTAAAGTTATTACTCCGCTCATGGACAATGCCTGTAAAATACCAACTGATGCGGAAGAGGATTGAATAATTGCAGTAAATATAGCTCCAACAGCAATACCAAATAATGGATTAGATAAATTGGTCACTGCATCCATGAATAGTTTTGAATCTCGTAATCCACTCATACTGTCGCCCATCATCTCCATACCGATGAATAAAACTCCAAGACCTCCTATAATATATCCAATATTATATAGCTTCTTTGATTTTAAGAAAACAATTAATACAACGCCAATAATTGCAAACAGCGGAGCAACCACTCCAATATCAAGTGCAATCAATTGACCCGTTATAGTAGTTCCTATGTTTGCCCCCATAATCACCCAAATAGCTTGTCTTAATGTCATAAGCCCTGAATTAACAAAACCAACAACCATTACAGTAGTTGCTGACGAGGATTGAATTACAGCAGTAATTGCTGCTCCAACAGCTACTCCAATAAATCGATTTGTTGTAAGTTTCTCAAGGATCTTCTTCATTTTGTTTCCGGCAGCCTTTTCTAAACCATCACTCATCATTTTCATTCCTAGTAAAAATAGAGCCAAGCCACCAAGCAGGGATAAGAATTGTGTAATATTCATAAATACCTTCCTTCATTTGTTCTTTTTTTGTCGAATACCCATTTTATCTTAACACTATCTTTACGCTAATAGTGTTAAGATAGTGTTAAGATTCATTTCGGAAATAGGTAAACAAAAAAGCTATTGTTTTACTATGTAAAACAATAGCTTTTTTGTTATTCTTCGTCGACTGTATCGGATTCTAATATTGCAATTTCATATTTTTCAAGAATGATCTTTTGAATACGATCTCTTGTTTCTGAATTAATCGGATGTGCAATATCTCTGTACTCTCCATCTCCAGCTCTTCG
>NZ_CBDLAM010000334.1:0-2333 GCF_965301125.1 Anaerosporobacter sp.
TCACATTTAGTTATAGGATTGAATCGCCGTGTACCGAACGGTACGCACGGTGGTGTGAGAGGACAGATAATCAATTAATGATTATCTTCCTACTCGATTTTCCTATAAAATTACAAAATATACTTGACGTAGAGAACTTAGTATACTATACTATTTGAATGAGAATCATTCTCAATAAGGAGGACGATATGACGCTATTAGAAGGACAAATCAATCAGGATTATAGTATTGATGAGATATTAACTGATGGTAATACAGGTAGAAGGTTACAATCACTTGGCCTTATCCCAGGAACAGGTATCAAAGTAATTAATAAGAAAAGAAATGGTGCTGTTATCTTTAAAGCAAGAGGTACGAGATTGGCAATTGGAAAAGATATAGCAACCATGATTATACTAGCTACTAAGGAGATAAAGGAATGAAAGAGGAATTACAAGTTGCATTCATAGGTAATCCCAATTGTGGTAAAACAACATTATTCAATGCCTACACCGGTGCAAAATTAAAAGTAGCTAACTGGCCTGGAGTTACTGTTGAGAAAAAGGAAGGTGCTTTTAGGTACCATAGCCATCAATTTAAGCTGGTAGATTTGCCAGGAATCTATAGTTTGACTTCTTATACCTTAGAAGAGAAACTTTCAAGAGAGTACATATTAGATGATAGTGTAGATGTAATCGTTGATGTAGCGGATGCATCTTGTTTAGAAAGAAATTTATTCTTAACATTGCAATTAATTGAACTTGGTAAACCAGTAATCCTTGGACTTAATATGATGGATATTGTGAAGGAAAGAGGTATGGAGATTGACCTTCATCGTTTGCCAGAGATGCTTGGTATTCCAGTTATTCCAGTATCTGCACGTAAAAAAACAGGCTTAGATATCTTGATGCATGCAGTAGCTCATCATCAAAAGAAACATAACGATGTAAATCTTGAACACCATCATAGTGATATAAACCAGAGTAGACATAAACATAGCCATCATTCTGAATTTGCAATTGTTTATAGTGATGAAATTGAAGATAAGATTGATGAGATTATGGAACGTCTCTTAGATTATGATGCAAAGATTAAAAATCCTAGGTGGCATGCCATTAAGATACTTGAACAAGACAAAGAGATTTGCAATAAAATTAATATTGATTTCTCAGACATTGTCACAAGAAGTTATGAATCAGATATTATAAATCAGAAATACGATTTCATTGAAGAAATTATAGAAGAAGTAGTAGTGAATAAAGAAGAGAAGGAAGCCATGACGGATAAGATAGATCATTTTCTTACTCATAGATATCTAGGATTGCCTATATTTCTAGGTATTATGGCACTTGTTTTCATTTTAACCTTTTCAGTAGGAGATTGGCTAAAAGGATATTTTGAAGTCGGTATAACGAATTTCTCGGATGGAGTATTGTCTGTATTACAACATTTTCATGCTAATGATATGGTCATCTCCCTTGTAGTTGATGGTATTATTGCTGGTGTAGGTGGCATTTTAACTTTCTTACCGAATATATTTATACTATTCTTATCACTCGCGTTTTTAGAAGATAGTGGCTATATGTCAAGGGTAGCATATGTTATGGATGGTATCATGGGGCGAATTGGACTATCTGGACGAGCATTTATACCAATGTTATTAGGTTTTGGATGTAGTGTACCAGCTGTTATGGCGAGTCGAGCCTTAGAAGATATGACGGATCGTAGAAAGACCATACTTGTTACACCATTTATGTCTTGTAGCGCTAAACTACCTGTATATGTTTTATTTTCTAGTATGTTTTTCGGAAAATATGCAGTACTTGCAGCATTCTCTATGTATGTTATTGGAGTTATTATTGCCATATTAGTAGCCTTTATAATGACTAAATTGCAAAAAAAGAAAGAAACGAATTCATTAATAATAGAACTACCAGAATACAAAACACCAAATTTTCATACAATTATAATCTATGTATGGGAAAAAGTAAAAGATTACTTAACTAAAGCGGGAACAACCATATTTGTTGCTTCTATTATTATCTGGTTTATATTAAATATTGGACCTCATGGATTTGTTGCAGATATAACGGATAGTTTTGGAGCAGGAATAGGTAAAGTGTTAGTACCTATTTTGGTACCTGCAGGATTAGGATTATGGCAAATTGCGTTAGCATTAATCTCAGGATTGGCTGCAAAAGAAGTTGTAGTATCCAGCCTTGGAGTATTATTTGGAATTGGAAATATTGCTTCTGCTGGTGGTAAAAGTACTTTGATGGAAGTTCTAAACGGATATAATTTTTCAGCATTGAATGCATATGCACTAATGATTTTTGTATTATTATATACACCTT
>NZ_CBDLAM010000335.1:0-811 GCF_965301125.1 Anaerosporobacter sp.
CTGTAGAACAGATACGCGTTTCTAATAATAATTTTTCAAAGTCAGCATCTTCAATTGGTTTAGAATAGTAATATCCTTGTGCATAGTCACAGCCCATATTCTTTAAGAATATAGCTTGTTCCTGTGTTTCTACACCTTCTGCTACAACAAATAAACCTAACCATTTAGCAAGATTAATCACAAATTGTATTACAGAACGTCCGCTACTTCTTCCAACATTATTCTTCAAAAAACTCATATCTAATTTAAGAATCTCAATCGGTAAATCACTTAACATATTTAGGGATGAATACCCAGTACCAAAGTCATCCATCTCAATTACAAATCCAATTTGACGAATCTGATTAACGATATCAATCATTCGCTTCGCATTATCTGTATAAGCTGATTCGGTAATTTCTAGATGTAGATACTGAATTGGTATATTGTATTTCATAATTAAGCCAAATAATAATTCTGGTAATTTGGGATTATACAAATCGACTCTTGAAACATTGACTGAAATAGGCATTAATTGATGCCCTGTTTCAATCCAAGAGTCTAATTTTTGACAGACACAATCCCAAACATAATAGTCTAATTCGCTAATAAAACCATTCTTTTCAAAAATTGGAATGAACTCTGCAGGTGAGAGGAAGCCATACTGCGGATGTTTCCATCGTACTAGCGCTTCAGCTCCTATTACACATTCCGTAGATAAATCGAATTTAGGTTGATAATAAACCACAAATTGCTTCTCGTCTATCGCCTTCCTCATTTCTTTCGTTATCATTTTTTCTCATAATAACATTACTCCTATTGAATAATAATA
>NZ_CBDLAM010000335.1:821-2330 GCF_965301125.1 Anaerosporobacter sp.
TAAGTAATGAAAGAATCATAATTTCCTTCGAATGTATCCACTGCTAATTTGGCGCGATCGCATATTTTTTCAATTGGCATTGAAATATCACTTATCATATATACACCAAACCGCATTACAATATTAATTGGTATCGGATAATCGTTTAATTTACTCACTATTAATTTAATAATTTCCTCGCTATACATATCGCAGTCCATTAAAATAAAGAAATTATCGGCACCGGCATGTCCGCATATCTCGTTCTCACCAATTGTATCAATCATGGTTTTACCAATGAAATTAAGTAAACGGTCACCTTCAGCTCTACCAAAGAGTTCATTCACTAACTTAAATTTCGAAATATTAGCAAAGATTAAAAGGTAACTTTTATCAGTATTATTCTGTATTACTTCTGTAACATTCTCTGCAAAAAAATTCATGCTATATAGCCCAGTTAAAGCATCTTTTTCAATTGAGTTAATTACAGCCGCTGTCTTTAACGTTTGAAATATATTAGCTATCCTTCTTTCAATAAGTGCTTTACTAAAAGGTCTTACAAAAACATCATAAGCCCCTAACTCAAGTGCTTCTAACACTTTCAATTCATCATCGTCAATTGTTGTAGCAATAACTGGGATATTAATTGAAGCATCCATGCTTTGAAGTTGTGAGAGAAATGTAAAACCAGACTTATTCGACATCATTAAATTTAACAGAATTACGGATATCCTTACAGAATGATTTTCTAACTTGGATAGTGCTTCTGAGATAGTACTTACATCAATAATTATATATGTATCTGATAATATTTCATGAAATGTAGATTTATTCTCTACGTCATCATCAATTAACATAATAACATCTTTTTGATTCATCATGAAAGGAATCCTCCAAGGTCATATTTACGAAATATTACATCCCGTATTCGATTATCTATACCATTATATCATATTTTTTGAATAATAGAAGTAATAATCTACATTTTTCCTTTATTTTCACAATTAATTATAAAACATCTTATTTTACAGAAAAAAATGGCATAATATTATGAAATCATAATATTATGCCATTTTTACTATCTTCTTTTGCACAGTTTATATGCTAATAAACCATTTGCTTTCGCATGTATCTACTTACATATAATTCTTTTGCTTATTCATTAATGGCTTGTTTATTTACCTGCCATTAATTTTTCTTGTTCTTCGATCATTTTTTTGACCATGTAACCGCCTACAGAACCATTCTGGTATGATGTTAAATCACCATTATAACCATGTTTTAATGGTACTCCTAATTCACTTGCTACTTCATACTTAAATCTGTCCATCGCTTCTCTTGCTTCTGGTACTGCTGAATGATTTCTGCTTGCCATAATAAACTCCTCCATTCACTATTCAAATGTTAGCACTTGAATAAGTCGTGTTGTTGTTTGTTACGATATTATTATATGGAGATTGCTTTATAATACACATGTAATTTTTTCAAATTAGTATTAAATAATATATATTTTTATAGGTCAGAAAACGC
>NZ_CBDLAM010000336.1:0-2286 GCF_965301125.1 Anaerosporobacter sp.
GGGATACTTTTTTTAGATACATATATCATAAGTATGGTAATGAACGGTAGTATACAGATAAGCACAAATGAAAGAACGGGATCTAGTGTTAAAGTAATGCAGATTCCCCCTATCAATAGTATGGGTGCTCGGATTCCTAGTCTTTGCATACGGCCAATCATATTGTGAACATTATAAGTGTCACTAGTAAGCCTTGAAATTAAAGATGGTTTTGTGAATCGATCTGTTTGAGTAGACGAAAGATAACTAATTGTATGGAATAGATCGTAACGGATTACTTCAGTTGTTTCGCTGGCGACCTTAGAGGCCATTCGATTGGCAATAATATTTAGTACGACAGCTAATAATGAACAAGTAATCATGCCAAGTCCCCACAGATATACAGCAGTTTTATCTTTGGTTGGGATTACTGAGTCAATCATGTAAGCAAGAATCCAAGGAATAAGTAAGTCCATTATGGTACCTATGAATTTAATAATGAATCCATATATTATTCGGCTATAGAATGGTTTTAAGTAATGTGTGAATATGGTTTTCATGTTAGTACAATCCTTTTCTTTTTCTAAGTAAATAATAAAATATACATAGTATAGTATAACCTTTTGTGTAAAATATTCCAGTAGTAATTCGATTAACATATAATATTGCTCTATTTTACATTTTTACCCTGTTTATTAAATTACCTCTATGAATTCAATAGAAAATAGTATAAAATAAAAGCTATAAAAAACGCAACTAGCAGGAGGTAACAATAATGGCACATTTAATCGACGGAAAAGCAATTTCATCACAAATAAAAGAAGAGCTTAGACAAAAAGCAGCTGAATATAAAGAAAATGGAATCGAAGTAACACTTGCAGTTATACAAGTTGGGAATGACCCAGCATCCAGTGTTTACGTTGGTAATAAGAAAAAAGCTTGTGAATTCGTTGGAATTCGCTCACTAGCATTCGAATTACCAGAAGAAACTACGCAAGAGGAATTATTAAAACTTGTAAACGAACTGAATGAAAGAGCGGATGTAAATGGTATTTTAGTGCAGTTACCATTACCTTCTCACATTGATGAAGATCTAGTAATTAAAACGATTGCACCTGAAAAAGATGTAGATGGTTTTCATCCTCAAAGTGTAGGGGCGTTATCAATCGGACAGAAAGGATTTGTATCCTGTACACCAGCAGGTGTAATTCAATTATTAAAACGTTCCAATATTGAAATTGAAGGTAAAGAATGTGTTGTAGTAGGAAGAAGTAATATTGTTGGAAAACCTATGGCCCTACTAATGTTACGGGAGAATGCAACAGTAACAATCTGCCATTCAAGAACTAAGGATTTAAAAGAGGTTACAAAACGTGCGGATATCTTGATAGTAGCACTTGGAAAGCCTAAATTCATAACAAGTGAATATGTAAAAGATGGAGCCGTAGTTATTGATGTAGGGATTCATCGAAACGAAAATAATAAATTATGCGGTGATGTAGATTTTGATGATGTAGAAACAAAAGTAGCCGCAATTACGCCAGTACCGGGTGGAGTTGGTCCAATGACAATAGCAATGTTAATGAGTAATTGTTTGGATTCAATAGATTTACAGAGATAATAACTTAAAATAATCCAGAGTAATGAGGGATATCTTACGTGAAGGGAGCAAGAATATATGAAAGCAGAGATGATTTTTCATGAGCAGGGTTTTGAAGTAATTATGATAGAGAGGGAGAACTTAATTACCAAGAAAGAGATTAATCATGAATTATTAGGAATGGACGATGCTTATCTGAATTACCATTGTTGTTTTGAGGTAAAGGAGTATCGTCTGTACCTTCGTGAATGTGAGATTGTATGTGCACATGGATACCAAGCTGTCTTACAAGTGAATAAAAAAGACATTGAAACAACACAGTTAATGGTACCTAATACATATTCTGGTTCCATGTTAATTGCTAGAGGACTTATTACCACTGAGCATCGTAAGCATGGTAAACAGATCCCTTGTTATAATTATGAGGAGGTTATAGAACTTATCTTTAGTCAAGGAATTCTATTAACAACAATTAACCATAGTAGAGCAATGAAACGTGTTCGAATGAATTTAGAGGGGGGTTACCGTACTTTAAGTAAGAAAAAAGATGTTCGATGTATTGAAAAATTCTTGCGAGATTGCTTCGTAGGTATGTACAGAGAACGACTTGTATAATTGGGAAGAGACTGATGAACAATCAAGAAGTCACCCAATGTTATTATAGTTAATTGATTTCTTAAAAAAGGAAGAACTTTTCTACGCTGTAT
>NZ_CBDLAM010000337.1:0-2274 GCF_965301125.1 Anaerosporobacter sp.
CGTCCTTTTTCTTTAATTATCGATTAAAAAATCATGAAATTCTTCATCTTAGAAAGATGCCATGCAAGGAACAACTGGATTTAATAGACATAATATATCTTATCAGAAAGAAATTAATTGAGATATGTTGGAGGGAATTCATTATGAGTAGTGCTCCCTATGAATATAGTTCGCTAGAAGGAATCGAAGGTAAAGTAAGTGTAACAGCGTACGTGGCTAGACAAAAATGGAGTTATGTATATGACGCAGATACAGCACTTATGGAAGGAACCATCTTCCCAGAACTAATAAAGTCATATAAGGCGAAAGAAGGAAAGATTTGTGAAGGAGATTAACAAAGAGGAATTATTCTATAAGATTCAAACAGTAAGTTTTGCGATGGAAGATGTAAGACTTTACCTAGATACTCATCCAGATGATATCGCAGCTTGTGAGTATTATGAGGCCTATAAGAAGCTTCGGGTAAAATCGGTGAATCAGTATAATCGATTTTTTGATCCACTAGATGCTTACAATGTAAGAAGAGAGGAGTACTGGTCTTGGAACTCGAAACCGTGGCCTTGGGAGGGAGATAATTAACAATGTGGTTGTATGAAAGAAGGTTACAGTATCCAGTATCTATAAGACACCCTGATAAGAAGTTAGCAGAATATATTGTTGAGTGTCTTAATACTGCACCATATGAAACAAAGGCAAGTTACCAATATATCTCACAGAGGTATCGTTCTCGTTATCGAGAGATTAATGGGTTGCTTACAGATATAGGTACAGAAGCAATGATAAATACCAAAAATAATCAAAGAAGAATCATACAATTTTGTCATAAAAACATGAAAAAGAATATGTAATATAAGGAGTGATACTAAATAATATAAGTCATACTAATAACTGTAAATTACCGCGAAAAGTACTAAAAATTGGCTTGCAAAATTGTAGAGATAATAGTATTATATTAAATTGTAATGTAATGCATAATCTAATATTATGTTAATCGTTTGCAAAATAAGGAGGAAGGCAATGAAAAAGACAAAATTATCTAAACTTGTAGCTCTTATGCTTGTTGTAGTTTTAGCTTTTACAGCATGTAGCTCAAAAAGCAACAACAAGAAAAATGAAACTCCATCAACAGAAGGAACGAATGATTCTACCACAACAGATGATACAGAAAAAGAAGATACAGCAACAGGTACTAAATTAAAAATAGCAATGGTAACTGACGTAGGTGGTATCAATGACCAATCCTTCAACCAAGGTGCTTGGGAAGGTCTTCAAAGAGCTGAAACAGAGTTAGGTGTTGAAGTTACTTATCTTGAGTCTCAGACAGAAGCAGATTATGTATCAAATGTGGAAACATTAGTAGATCAAGGACAGGACTTAATCGTTGCTTGTGGGTTCTTAATGGCTGATACAATCAAAGAAGCCGCAGAAGCTTATCCTGATCAAAAATTTGCTATTATCGATGATAGTACAAATTCTGATTTACCAAACGTATCTTGCTTAATGTTCAAGCAAAACGAAGCTTCATACCTTGTAGGTGTTGTAGCAGCAATGATGTCTGAAACAAATAAAGTTGGTTTCGTTCTTGGTATGTCAACTCCTGTTATGAACCAATTTGGTTATGGCTATGTTGCAGGTGTACTTGATACTAACAAAGATGCAACAGTTGAACAATACAATGCAAATGCATTTAATGATGCGGCAGCTGGTAAAGCAGCAACAAATCAAATGTTTACAAATGGAGCAGATGTTGTATTCCACGCAGCTGGTGGTACTGGAAACGGTGTAATCGAAGCTGCTAAAGAACAAGGTAAATACGCTATCGGTGTAGATATTGATCAAAATTACTTAGCTCCAGAAAACGTAATCACTTCAGCTATGAAGAGATGTGATAACGCAATTTATAAGATAGTAGAAAAAATGACTAAAGGTGAAGACATTAAGGGTATTCAAACATTTGGTTTAGATAATGATGGAGTAGATATAGCTCCAACAGATACATTACTTCCAGATGATGTTTAAGCTAAAGTTGCAGAAGTAAAAGAAAAGATCCTTTCTGGAGAAATCGTAGTTCCAGAAACTCAAGAAGATTTCGAAGCTAAATACGGTGACGTATATACTTTAGACTAAAACAATGAGTATTTAGATAAGTTGTTAATATCTTAATAATATAAGTGAAGCGAGGAGGCAGTCCTATATAGCACAAGATGGACACCTCCTTGTTTTACGGTTTGAATGGTTGGAAATTGTTATATCTTTTCTTATTCGTTTTATGAT
>NZ_CBDLAM010000338.1:0-354 GCF_965301125.1 Anaerosporobacter sp.
GACACAAATTATAATAAAATGGTTATAGATTTTGACGGTGTAAAGGTTGAATATGCAAGGGATAATCTGCAAACTCTAGGACTTGGATATAGTATTAGTACACACAAAAGCCAAGGCGGGAATGCAAAAATTATTATTTTATTAACTCCAAAAGCTCATACTATAATGTTAAATTCAAACATCATATATGTAGGACTTACAAGAATGAAAGAGAAGTGCTTTCATTTCGGAGATATGGGCACTGTAAACAAGGCTGTAAAAAAGAAAGAGAATTTCAATAGAATGCCGTTTATGCAAGAATTACTAAAAAGAAAAGATTAAATAGAAATATAAAAAAAACATATTGACAAAATA
>NZ_CBDLAM010000338.1:364-690 GCF_965301125.1 Anaerosporobacter sp.
GCGGTATACATAATGTCATAGGTTTTATTAATAAAAATAAATATAAAACAAACAATAATACAAAAGACGTATTTTATGATACAAGAAAGGATGAGAAATGGATAATAAAAATGATAGAGATAAGGCTTTAACTCCTAATTACGATGGGTTTTATTATGAATGTAAAAATTGTAACGCTGTACTTGGTACAAATTATAGGTGTGAAGATCCAAACTATTGTAGTAAATGTGGTCAGAAAATTAACTGGGATTTTAACATGGAATTTGATTGCATTATAGAATAAAATAAAATGTTAATTTGGTACGAAAAAAAGTAAAGTAGAATGA
>NZ_CBDLAM010000338.1:700-1127 GCF_965301125.1 Anaerosporobacter sp.
GAAGTGATTAAGGAGATAGAATGAAAGGTTATGAAGGAGTTAGTAGACATAGTTTGGTAAGACGTATGCCAGTAATTATTCGACTTGATGGAAAAGCATTTCATACGTTCACGAGAGAAATGAAAAGACCTTTTGATGAGGTATTAACTAAAAGTATGCAACAAACAATGAAATACCTATGCGAGAATATTCAAGGTTGTGTATTAGGTTATACTCAGTCCGACGAAATTACATTAGTATTAGTTGATTATAAACAACTAAATTCAGCTTCGTGGTTTGATAATAATATTCAGAAAATAGTCAGTATATCGGCAAGCATGGCTACAATGGCATTTAACAAATCATTTCACTCAAATGTTGTAAATGCAAGATATGAATCTAACGATGTTGAATATTTAAATACATTAACAAAAGCTATTCTTAATGG
>NZ_CBDLAM010000338.1:1137-2260 GCF_965301125.1 Anaerosporobacter sp.
GGAGCACTGTTTGATAGTAGAGTATTTAACATTCCAAGAGAAGAAGTTACTAACTGTTTGGTGTGGAGACAGCAAGATGCTGTAAGAAATTCAATTCAGTCAGTTGGTCAGGCAAACTACTCACAGAAAGAATTACATAAAAAATCATGCAATATGATTCAAGATATGCTTATGACAGAAAAGAATATTAATTGGAATAATATACCTACATACTTAAAGCGTGGTAGTTGTTGTATTAAAAGAGACATTGAAGAAACTGAAAGAACTGAATGGTTTATTGATCTGGATATTCCTACATTTACACAAGATAGAGATTATATAGAGAAATTGATTAATTATTAAAACAATACAAAAAGAGCATTTGATATGGTTCAGAAGGGAGGAATTAAATAAATGGAAAGGTTAACAAAACAATGGGGAAAAGATAATTGTAATTGTGTACCTACAAAACTTGATTATGGAGAATTATTAGATATTGATGAAGATAGTTTTTCTGAAGTTAATAAGATTGTAAGAAAGTTAGCTGCATACGAAGATACCGGACTAACTCCTGATGTATGTAATAATTATAAGCTATTTGAAGATGAACTTATTTCAAAGGGTATTACATTTAGTGAACTGTTGGAATATATTGATGGGCTATGGAAGGAGAAATGTGAATGATTGATGAAAGGAAACTAATTGAAGATATTCGAAAAATAGAATTAGAAATATTAAAAGATAAAACCCGTGCTATCGAATGTGAAGATGAGTTTATGGCATTAGCAATAGATAATCAACTCAATATTTTGTCAAGAATAAAAGGTAGAATAAATAGTCAACCAACTATTGAAAATATTTGCGAAGTATCTGCGAAGTGGATTCCTGTATTGGAACGATTACCAGATGAAACAGGATATTATAGATGTTCTGTAGAATGGTATGGAACTTCAACGAAAAAACTTTTACTTAAAAGTGGATATGAAATTGAAAATAGACTTATGGATATTCATTTCTTAAAAAGCAGTAATTCATTTAAAGAGAATACTGAATTTTGCACATATGAAGTAATTGCATGGAAACCGTTAGAAGAACCATACATAGAAAACAATAGCAAATTGTGATTTGTTGTGATGAAAGGATG
>NZ_CBDLAM010000339.1:0-2242 GCF_965301125.1 Anaerosporobacter sp.
TCACTTCACCTTTTGGGATTCTAATATTTATGTTATTAAATCCATATTATTTGTTTTTAGATAATAAGAAAGAAGTGATTTCTTCTGCTTGCTTAGCACAACGACTGCAACCAGTAGCAATTTTAGTTTTCTCTTGAACTTCTTCATATGTAGAAGCCCCTTCTTTAATCGCATTCTCTATATCTTCAAAGTAGACATTTTTACATCTACAAATAACTTTTGTGTTTTCCATTTTCTAATTTTTCTCCTCTAACAAAATATTTAACTTTAGTATGATACTGCATTTTTTATTATAACACGAATATAGAAAAAAACCATGGTAAATTATACTATTTTATTAATTCGTTTCTCTTATTGTTGCACTGTAGGAATCTGTTTCATAAACAGTAACTTCTACAAGCTTTAAATTAGTTGTATATTCACATAAACGGAGACAAGTTTCTATTTCATGATAAAGGTAAATAGTAAGTACCTCAACAGTTGGATTCAAAGGTTTCAGGTAATTATTTAGAAAACTATTATCAAGTCGATAGATGACATGTGTATAGATTAGTGACTCCAATTTATTCAAATCAACAAGAAAACCATCGTTATTCAAACCACCTTTAAGTGTAACATTAACTGTGTAATTATGTCCATGCAATTGTTTGTTAGAACCGTTTAATTGATGAGCTGCACTGAAGGAGAATTTCTTAGTTAAATAGACTTCTTTTCCGTTAAAAACATAATCCTGTTTCAAAATTCTAGCCTCCTATCATATTTCCTTTTCTTATAGCAGGGCGACTTCCTTAGGAAAAAACTGGTCACTATATTATATTTACTTTTTGACAATATGTGCTAAAAGTCGGAACCAGTTTATAATATAAGAAAAAGATATGATTATTAAGCAGCTACTATTATAGACAGCAACGAATCAACTCTTCACAATTAGGTACCTCCCACCAGCTAATGGACACATTTGCTAGTGCAGTTTGTGAGCAATTCACAGAACATAGCTCGAATATAATAGGACAATCAGGTGAGAGTATTATAGTGCCGTCAATTGACTCTGTAAATGTATCATAACCATTCACAACCACGGTAGAGACTAATATACCATTACAGATTTCAATTCGTGTTCCACATTGGAGGCATGCTTTTGGCTTGCAAGAACAGTCCACATACATATTTGTGTTACCCACTGGTGAATTTCTTAACTCCTGCTTTACAGTTCCATGAAAAAAGGTTTTGAGACTAACAGGTGAAGGAGAATGGTTAGCACATATTACTGATGATAGGTAAACAGTTGTGTTACTGGAACAAGGATTACATAGTTGAATTACAACATTGTGACTACCGATAACAGGAATCACTTCTGTGCTGGATTGAAAGAGTCTTCCACTTTTGGCTTGTGCAAAAGCTTGTGGTACACTTACAATGGCTTTAGAGCACGAGTTAGTAGTACGAGAGTCATGGCACAAACTTTCAGTTTGACATAAAGTGTTATTACTAGTAGTGGATAAGGTATTATTGTTTCTTTGTGTATTTGGCTGATATCGTCTGTTGTTACTATTCAATATGACACCCCCTACGTAGTGGATTCTCCTTGTTGCCCTTGTTCAGAAGTTCCAGAAATACATTCTTGTAGTTGATTCTCATACATTAGCCAGATAGTTTGAAAGGCAATCATATTTTGAGCATTAGCATTGGCTGTATTCAAGGCAGTTTG
The DNA here is from genome assembly GCF_965301125.1 of Anaerosporobacter sp. NCBI lineage: Bacteria > Bacillati > Bacillota > Clostridia > Lachnospirales > Lachnospiraceae > Anaerosporobacter > Anaerosporobacter sp. The sequence goes on from NZ_CBDLAM010000339.1 coordinate 1,709, forward strand.
TAGTTGTTTAAATTCATCATTAACAAATTGATAATACTTGTTAATTTTATCTTGTATAGCCTTACAAGCAGGTGAGAAATATATACTAGTTATTTTGTCTGCGTTTTTATTAATGGCATCGATTCTGCTTTCGCGTTGGCTCTGTCCATTCTTATATTCTTGCACAGCACGGCTATAACTCTCAATAGCAAGACTTATACTAGGTAGTATTTCGTTTTTAACAATGTCAAAAGCTGCATCAAAACTTTGCATTTCATCTTTAAATATAGCATTAATCATATCAGTTACATTTTGTTCATTAGGTTGAGAGGGCATATTAAATTCCTTACATTTATTTTTGTAATAATATATGTAATTACAAAGTTGTACTATGACTATATAGTTTCGTGAGTTGAAAACCTACATAGAGTTTTGCGTTCAATATTAAAATACACAAGTCCATCAGTGTATTCAGACTAATAAAAAGAAAAAAACGTATTTTTAATAGTTCTATCATATAGTATAAAGGAATGATTTGTAAGGAGCATGTATGGT
>NZ_CBDLAM010000340.1:0-2239 GCF_965301125.1 Anaerosporobacter sp.
ACTTTACAAGGTTCCTTGCATTCTCACTTGTAACTGATATACCAAACTCTGCAAGTTGCACAATTTTATTAGCAGATGCTATAACACCTTTATCAATGATGATCTCTCTCCATGCGTTACGTTTCTTATATGCAATCTTTATCTTTTCCTTACCAGTCTCAGCATTTACAAGTAACTGTACTGGTAGAATAGGGTGATAACAAGCTATAACCTCGCCACCAAAGGGTGTAAATGTCTTAACACCATATGAATTCGCTATCCATGCACCACAACGCATATCATCGTACTTATCATCACTAAACTCTGTGACACCTGTTCCTGATTGTTGCTGCTGTGGTGAAAGGCTCTTTTCATATTCCTTGTATTGCTTACTGTAAGCCTTATATATCTTCTCAAATTTTGTCTTAACTCCAAGATCTTTAGCTCTGTCTGTAAGAGTTAATAACAATCTTGCTCGATATATTTCATCTTCTTGCTCAAAGATATTGCAAAATACTTCATCTTCAAGTATTGACTCTGCTGTCATTGTAAGTATGTCTTTATTTTCTATTGTTATCACCCCATCTCTTCTAGTAAATAAATTCTGTATTGTAGCTTGTTATAAGCATAGGTCCATAAATCAGATAAAGGTTCTGATTCTTGTACAATATTTCTGTACGCTGTAATCTCCATGTGTAACTGTTGCAATTTAGCTTTCTTATTGGCTTGTACACGCTTTGCATCTTCTCTTTTTGCTTTGGCCTGTCTTGCCTTTATTAATGATGTAAAGCTAATCTCCTTATTACCACCCAGCAAATCAAATGCTGTATTGAAATCACAATATTCAAAGTGCTGTGTAATTGCAAATATATCCATAGATTTGTCACATACATAGCAATGCATATATCTATCAGTTACCTTGGCATTTAGATCTTTCCCATCGTGACAGATTCCTTTGCACCTGCCACGTTTTATCTCTACTCCATACTTGTTTAAAATCTCTGGTACAGTTATTTCTAATTTAAGATTAGCAATACGTTCTTGATATTCTTCCTTTTTCACAAGGAATCACTCCTAACTCATGAATGGTAATTCCTCATTCTCTGCTGTTGTAAATCCATCATTACCGTAATTAAGTTGTCCTTGACTTTGTGAAGTTTGTCCTTGTCCTTCAGTAAGAAGCTTATCCTCTGGAACATCGACACCTACTCTAATAGAATCTACAGATCGGAACCATCTACACTTTGTGGACCATTTAACTTCATTACTAGCATTAAGATACTGCTCACGTCCAAATACACCACCTACAAGCTTATTAGCAAAGCACTTTGCAAAGTTATCTCCCCAGGCAACTTGGAATCCTTGATTAGATTTTTCAACGCTAGTTGTAAATGTCTTAAGGTTCTTAACCCCATATTCAGTAGATTCATCTACTACAAGATAAACAACACAGCCCCACTTTTTATCTGTACGAGTATCACTTCTGTATGCTTTTGCGTAATAATCTTTCTGTTCTCCCTCTGCGATATCTAAGCTTATTTCAAGCATATCTAAGTTGCTATTCCTTGACTTTGTTTCTTTTACTTGCATGATCTTACAAATGTGTCCACCTGGCTTTAATGGTGTAAATTCTCCTGTTACTTCTGTAGTTTCATAGTTTGTTGGTTTTTTCATTCTTTCTACCTCTTTCTTATAATTCGTAATAGCTTCTAATAGTTTCATCAACAAGCTTTAAATCGTTGTCAATTTCCAGTGATTCAAACATGCCAATTGGTGACTTACTAACTGCTCCGGCATCTGTTTGAGTAATGAATTTATGTACTCCATTTTCACAAACACAACGAAGCACAATAGTAAACATGCCTTCAATGCAAACTTTTTCATCAAGCAACTTTCCAATTGTCTTTGGCTTTATATCTCCAAAATCATTTGTATCTTCATGCATAACGATATACACAATTTTGTCATTCGGTAGCTTGTTTATAACGAACTGTATTAAATTCCAGTACCTATCTCCTAAATCGTTATATAGTCCGAATACTGCATTTCCACCACCTACAGTACTATGTTTACTCATAAAGTGATTTGTAATTAAATACCCTGCATCATCAATCACAAAACTTTTGAACTGATCAACGCAAAGTTGTTTCATAATTTGTTGATAATCATCCGTAGTTACGCATGGAATCTTCCCTTTGAATGGAAGTGTTTTGTTAAGTACTTTAATCATTGCAAACCCTTCCGTGCAATTTCTCAAAGA
>NZ_CBDLAM010000341.1:0-1148 GCF_965301125.1 Anaerosporobacter sp.
AGCTAGTAGTTTAGGTATAATTATTAATTATTATATTTGAAAATCACCGACAAATTGTAATTTGATTTGTATCTCTGTAAAATTAAAATAAACGAGTCCTTTCAACGTATATAAAAATCTTTACTTTTGTAATTGTTTCAAAAATCTTTTCATATTTTCCCTGTGTGGAATAATTATATCAATATCTACCTCTGGATGTTCTCTGACATATGCCGTGAGCATATCTATCAAATTTTCTTTAGATATCATATAATCATCAATTATACTTTCATCATCAAATCCAAGTTTTTTTAAAATCAAGGCTGATACCACACCTGTCCTGTCTTTTCCTGCTGTACAAAAATACATTACATTAGACTTAGAATTCATGATAGTATCAATAATTTTTTCCATCTGTTTATCAAACATCTGCGTATAAACCGTATATAGATGTTCACGCGTTTTTGGAGTATCGCCGCCACCTGTAACTGGAAGATTAATATATTTAAAGTCGTTCATTCTCTGAAGTTTACACGGTATCTTAACAACCTCTTCTTTAGATCTTAGGTCAACAATGGTTGTAATATCGTTACTCAATAGCCATTGAATCTCGTTATCTGTTAAATCAATTGGTGCATCACTTCTAATATAACGCATTGTGCCTGTGGGCAGTGCACGTGTGTTCATTGTTGATTTAAAAATAGACCCCATTATTTAATCCTCCACAAATTTTAATTTGTTTACTTCAAATTTCTAATATTATTTTAGTTATATGAAAATAATACCAGTTTTCTTACCAACTATCAATATACAGTTTTCAATGTACCGTACTTCGCTAAACTATCATTTACTATTCATTCGTTCTATTAGTCTTACCAGCTTCTGGTCAGATACTTTAATAACTTCATTTTCACACCTAAGGAATATCTTTAATTGGGCTAACATAATCTCAACATCTGTAATCTCCTCAACAATATTTTCATACTCCTTGTTATTAACCATATCATTGAAATCGAATGATGTTCTCCCTCCACATTGTAGAAACTTTCTCCAGAACTTATTGATTGCTTAGATCAGCCGCTACACTCCATTAATTCAGATGCTGTACTCTCACCTACAACAATCCAAGTAATAAAAAAATTTTTTATTCTTTTTTTATTTTATGTTTG
>NZ_CBDLAM010000341.1:1158-2225 GCF_965301125.1 Anaerosporobacter sp.
TTAAGAAAGATGATATAGATAAAAAGAAGTATAAGGCATGGTTAACTCTATGCGGAAAAGATGATACTGTCTCATCATTGGAGGAGTTCAAAGAGTTTATGCTACATGAAATGCAACACATAGAAAAAAGAGCCTTGAATAATCAAGACTCTTAGCATGGAGCTGAGGGGAATCGAACCCCTGTCCGAAAGCCCATCCATTGTAGCATCTCCCATTACAGTCAGTCTTTTATGCAAACCCGAAGTTTGCTGTTCCCTCCGCTAATCGCCGACTAACAGGCTATTAGTTTTGGTAGCTTCATGTTTCTTTTATCCTCTCAAAGCTTTGAAGACAAAGTGCCTCGCAAGTTTGATGCCGAGTCCTTAAGCAGCGAGTGGCTTAAGGTCGACAGCTGCCACTAGGCAGCGTACGCTAAATTTTCGTCTGCGTTTATATTTAATTCTAAGTTTTTACGTGGTCCTAGTCCACGAATGGCTTCCACAACTTCAAAACCCCCGTCGAAACCAGTACAACCCCGAAATTAATATTCTAATAATTAGAATGTATCTTTCGCTTACATTGCTGTATGGTAAACAGACGTGTAATTATAGTATAACATAATAATATTTTTGTCAAGAGATAACTGGTTTATACCTCTATAGAAATTGTTTCCTATTCTTTTAATACATTCCAACTACATTCTTGTTTCCAATATTCTTTTTTCTCTATGTACGATTGATTTAACCAATCAGCAGCCTCTTTGATTGCTTCTGTGGTAAACTCAAATTCCTTGTTAACTTTTAAGCTATCATCTGTATTATCAAAATTAAATGGCTGTGGCCATATTGTTACCAAAAGTGAAGTTACAGGTTCTTCTCCCTCAGTTACTACTTTTTTTAGACGATATCGCATTCCATTTAAACTACCTGTGAATGTTTCTTTTTTAAGCAGATTGATATTCACAAAGTTGTCTCTGTTTATCATATAGTACCTCCATGTATCTACTCAAAATTACAAGAACGTTATGATATTCTTGCTAAAGGACACATATCAGCTAGCAAATATACCGCTTCTACGTGCCCTTATTC
>NZ_CBDLAM010000342.1:0-1230 GCF_965301125.1 Anaerosporobacter sp.
TCTTATTTTGATAAATCTCTTTGTGAAGTCTATTTCTTAGATTTTGAAAGTTATGATAACTATGATAATAATTATCAATATGATGGAAGCTGTGGAGATGGTACAAAATATGCATATGGTAGCGCTTTATCAACATCCAATGTGTTCACATCACAGAAGCAGGAAGAAACCTTAGATGCGATTTCCTTCTATAATCCAACTGAAGTTCTTAATGTTTTTGAAATATCAATATATAAGGATTTGACAGATTTATCAAAACCAGATTCCGGTACATTAGTTGCATCTACGATAGAATCTGCACCATATGTTGGATACTATACTGTGCCACTGGAGTCACCAGTAACACTTACAAAGGGGACAACGTTCTCAGTAGTTATTACTCAGAATCCTGGTGAAAGACAGTCTATCTCTTATGCTGTAGATCGTACATATAAAAATGGTACTTGGATCAGTTTTACTTCTGCTGCTAAAACGGGTCAGAGTTTTACCCAAGTTGATAGCAAAGGCTGGGTTGACATTAGTAGTAATGGTATGAATAATCGTATTAAAGCATTCACTACTAATATAGAAGATAACACGGATGCTTATACGATTAGTTATGTACTAAATGATGGTGAAAATGATACGAACAATCCAAAAACTTATAACTCTGAAAGTGAAGATATAAATCTTTTACCAGCTACTAAAGCAGGCTACAATTTTGATGGTTGGTACTCGGAGGCTAATTTTACTACAAAGGTTTCAGAAATTACGAAAGGTACGACTGGAGATATCATACTATATGCAAAATGGACAAAACAAGATGAAGTGAATGATAAAATAATTATTCATTACTATTCAGAAGAGGGCGGAGCTAATATTTTCTATTGGAGTTGTATTTCAAAGGATAATCAATATAAAAATAATGAATGGCCAGGAGATACCATGACTCCTGAAGGTGATAATTGGTACACGATTACATTGGAAGATGCAGTAAGTACAAGCTTGATCTTTAATTACAATGGCAAACAGTCTACAGATTTAACACGAACTTCTGGAGAATGGTGGTATATCAATAATCAATGGTATTCATCTAAGCCATAACAGTGATTAGGCAGGCTATACTACTTTATGAAATTATTTATGTTCATAAGGTCAGTATAGCCTGTTTTTGGTTAAACACTTTTCATTCCTAAATCATAGTAGTTAAATAGAAAAAATAGGAAAAAGATAGACCTAAAATGATAATAA
>NZ_CBDLAM010000342.1:1240-2219 GCF_965301125.1 Anaerosporobacter sp.
AAAACATTGCGAAATATGGGAAAAATCGGCAAAATTATCGATTAAATGATAGTATAATAGTATTTGTAACAATTAACCAAATTATTGTTATAAAAATAATTATTGTCGAAAGGAGAAATTATAATGAGAAGAAAGCAAAATCTACTCATGTGTGTGTTAGTTCTATTTTTAGTGATGTTCACTACTAATGCACATGCAGAGACGTTACCAACTACTAATGAGAATAATTACGGATATAATGATGTTGACGTCAATATCCCGAGTGTTGAGGAAGACAGCGATTATCCAGCGACGAGAGAAGAGGATGTTCCAGAATCTTATAGCGCTGTAGATTTGAACTATGTTTCTAATGTAAAGAATCAAGGTGGGTATGGTACCTGTTGGGCATTTGGAGCGATTAATACAGCGGAATCTAGTATGATTAAAAAGTACGGTTTCCCAGTCGCTACTGATTATTCTGAACTCCACCTGGCTTACAATTTTTATCATACGCAGGTAGATCCACTTGGCAATACGGCGGGGGATTCCACCACAGCTACAGGTTCTACATATTTGGACAGAGGTGGCAACAGTATCTTTACCGTAAAGAATTTCGCAAACTGGGTTGGTGCTGCTGATGAGAGTGTAGCGAATTATTCTAGCGCAAGCAGTTATGAAACGGATATGGCAAAAAAGACGGCAGAAGAGAAAACAGCCCTCAGCTTCAATGATTTAGCACATATGCAGAATGCTTATATTATTAAGGATACTGATGAATCTACAATCAAACAATTGATTATGGACAATGGTGCCGGAACAATTTCATACTATGCATCTGATTCAAGTGGCTACAACAGCACAACAGGTGCATATTATCAAAATGGTACGACTTCACAGAATCACTGTGTTTCTGTTGTTGGTTGGGATGATAATTATGCAGTTAGTAACTTCAATAGCAGTAAGTGCCCACCAGGACCAGGAGCTTGGCTAATAAAAAATA
>NZ_CBDLAM010000343.1:0-2159 GCF_965301125.1 Anaerosporobacter sp.
TTATTACTGCCAAAATATATTTCTTTTGGTTTACTATCACCTATTTGTAATGTAGACATTTTATCACCCCTTCACTAAATATAAAGTATTAGCATCTTTAGTAGTTGGAAGGGAGGTTACTACAGATATGTGAATATTATCTACAGTATCTGAGTTACCTCCATTTGCAGGTAAACTTGTCGGGAAGTCTGTTATATTGCTCTTTGTATGTGTATGACTTGTTGCAGCAAAAGCACTTGGTAACTTCCCGCCTACAGTATCAGCATTACCACCATTCGCTGGAAGTGTGCTAGGAAAATCAGTTATTTGCTCTACTTTATGAGTGTGAGTTGCTGTGGCAAAATCACTAGCATGTAGATTATCTATAGTGTCTGCATTACCTCCATTTGCAGGTAGAGATGTTGGTATTTCGGTTTTATCTGCTTTGTCATCTAATTTCGTATCAACTTCAGTTTTGGTATATACATTTGTAATTCCTAAATCCTCAATAGCAGTAGGATTAGAGCCACTTGCAACACGACCTTTTTCATCTGTAGTTACCTTTGTGTATATACCTGGTGTACCGACGTCAGGCAATTCGAGAATTCCAGAAACAATATCTTCAGCAGCTTGTGCTGCTACATTGGCTCTCGTTGTTGCAGCATTTGCGTTTGTAATTGCGGTAGTAGTGTCGGTTTGCCTGTTAGCTTCTTGAGTTTGTCTTGCTATTTCATCTGTATTTCTAGTGGTTTCAGCAGAGATTCTCGCACTCTCGTTTTCTATTACGGTTTGGTTTGTGGTAGTGATGATATTTATATTAGCCTGTGTAGCAGTATCTGATTCCGTTATTGCTGCATTTACTAAAGAAGCCATATTAGTTATAGCATCGTTCACATTTTTTGTATTGTTAGTTGTAGCTTCATTAGAGGTATTAGTGGCATCAATTGCGTTATTAGTAGCAATATTAGAATTAGAAATTGCAATATTTATTTCTTCAATCGTGCTTTCAGCTCTGTCAACTAAACCTGTGATGGTATTAATCATTATTGTAAGGGTATTAAATTCGTCTGAGTTAATTATTGCATTCCTATCCATTGCCGATTTTTGTATGATGACAGGAAAGGTCGCCGATTGTAGTAGTTTGTCTTTGGTTTTATCTCCGCTTGAATCAGCCTCATATATCCCAATTTCACATTGTACGGTACCGGCTTCAGAAGTTAAATTTTCAGTTGCAGTATAAATTACCTTATTATTCTCTATATCACAATCTTCTAAAATAGGTTCTCCAATTCTATTGGTTCCTTGTAGTTTGGCATAGGCTCCACTTGGAATGGAAATTACTCCATTGTTGTCGACTAATGTAATTTCGATTTTTCTTGTATTTTTATCATATTGCTTTAGCATAATTGGCTTGTAACTTAAAGTAGTATTCATGCCAACTTTAAGTTCTTGAGTGTTATCTATGGGCATTTTCTACCTCCATTTCTTTAAATTTGAGCATAAAAATAGACATGGAACAAATTTATCCATATCTTATAAAAGAGCGTTTTTATTCTGTTTTTTACGTATTTTCTTTATCATCTATCATAAATTCTATGTTATATAAGGTTTTGCCTGACACATCTACTTTTTCTAAGTCACTCAGTTTGATTACATGTATTTCAATTTCATCTTCACAATTAAGCAAATCCTTCATTTCTTTGTTGTACTCATCTATATACTCTGGCATGATTTCAAACCGCTGCTGTTCATTAAATTTAACTTCTCCATTAGAATCCTTAAATGCACATCGTTTTATTAATGTTAATTCGCATTCAGTATAGTCTTTTAAATGGTCTGATAGTATACGAAAATTCTTGTTTAAATTCCAACTAATTTTACTTGGTAGTTTTTCTGCCATTAAATCAGAAAGAGAGTTGATGGCTGATAAAACCATTTGATTATTAAGTTTTATTTTCATTTTAATTCCTCCAATTTTAGATATAGAAAAAGACTAGGAGAGTAGTAATCCTAGTCTAAAGTCATTTTATTTAGTTTCTGTTAAATCATCTTTCACGACAATCTCATTAGGTAAAATAAAGTTTGTGCAAATGGTGTCTGCTCCCATATCTAAATACTTCTGAGCCTCTTCCACATCGTCCACAGTATGAACTAATATCTTTTTATCATATTTCTTAAGC
>NZ_CBDLAM010000344.1:0-2151 GCF_965301125.1 Anaerosporobacter sp.
TTTCTTTATTCTTTATGCAGAATGGAATAACACAAAAAGATATAACGGAAACGAGGGTTATTAAGGAAAAATTATTGGAAGAGCTTTTGAATTACTCCATAAGGGGAGGAAAACTATGCTTAAAGTAATAGATGTTAAAAAGACTTACAGTAAGGGTGAAAACGAAATTGAAATTCTTCATGGAATAACCGTAGAAGTACCAAGAGGGGAGTTTGTCTCTATCATGGGTCCATCAGGTTCTGGAAAATCTACATTACTAAGTATTATAGGGTGTTTGAACAAACCAACTTCTGGCTTTGTTGAAATAGATGGAATTAATATAGCAGAATTGAATGAAAGAGAAGTGGCAAGAATTAGAAATCAAAAGCTTGGTTTTGTATTTCAAAGATTTCATTTGCTTACGGATCGTACTGCAATCGAGAATGTAGAACTTCCAATGCAGTATAACCCAGATATATCAGCAAAAGAAAGCACTAAAAGAGCAAAGGATATGTTACAGTGTGTTGAATTGGGCCATCGCTTAAACCATACTCCAAATTGTATGTCTGGAGGAGAATGTCAGAGAATTGCCATTGCTAGAGCATTGGTAAATGAACCCAGTATTGTTCTAGCTGACGAACCGACAGGAAACTTGGATAGTAAAACTGGACTTGAAATAATTAATTTGTTAAGAAAATTACAAGATGAAAGAAAGATTACAATAGTGATGGTAACACATGATTCTAAGATTGCTAAAATGACAGATCGTATAATACGTGTAAAAGATGGAAGGTTATCGGATGAAATATAAATGATCCATTGAAGAGGAGAGAATAAAATGGGGGAACAAGTTTTATTAATAAATTTACCGTTTTCCTTTAATAAAGAACATGTTTTTCATGAGGTAAAAGATTACGAGGAGCATTTAGGAATTGAGTCTCTTGCCTCTGTGTTAAGAAGAAATGGGTTTACAGTTAAGTTAATAGATGCACATAGAAATAAAATGAGGAAGACAGAGATATTAAAGGAAATTATTTCGGATAATAATTATCAGATGGTTGGATTTTCGGTTTTTAGTTTTTCGTATTATATACTACAGGATTTGTGCAAGGAAATAAAAAAAATGAACAAGGAGATTCACTTGACTGTGGGGGGACACTTTAGTAATGGTGCGTATAGAGAACTATTGCAGAGTATACCTGAATTAGATAGTGTCAACCGAGGTGAAGGTGAGGAAACTCTTTTGGAATTGGTAAGATGTGTGCTGGATAAGAAAGAATGGAGACATATCAAAGGAATTTGTTATAAAGAGAAGTTACAAATTATTGTAAATCCTAACAGAGAATTAATTGCAGACCTTGATGCATTACCATTTCCTGATCGTGATTTTTTAGATGAAAAAATGCAACAAGGAAAGAAAATACGAACAATTAACGTTTATAGTAGTAGAGGATGTTATGGTACTTGTAATTTTTGTAGCATAAAAGCGTTTTATCAATCAGAAGGACCTGTATGGAGGTGCCGTTCAGCAGTCAATGTGGTGGATGAACTGGAGATATTACAAAATAAGTATAATCCACAACTTTTTATGTTTGTCGACGATAATTTTATGGGATTTGGTATTAGAGGAAGACAAAGAGCATTTGATATTGCCAATGAAATAATTCGTAGAAATTTGAAAATCCGGTTTATGATTAGTTGCCGGGTTAATGATGTAGAGCCTAAACTTTTTGAATACTTAATTCGAGCAGGTTTGACTGAGGTTTTTCTTGGTGTTGAAAATTTTTGTGATGACGAATTGAAATTCTTTAACAAAGGTACTAGTTGTACGCAAAATTGCAAAACTATTACATATCTACAATCAAAGAACATATGCGTATCTCCTGGATTTATTATGTTTACACCGTATACTACAATTCCAAATGTATTAAAAAATATAGAATATTTACAACAACATAATCTGCTCGATAGTGCTGTAAAGTTCAATTTTCTAGGGCGTGTATTAGGGAGTAGTTTTGATAAACTAGATACTGTTGGATTGTTTACACAAGATTATGATGTATTAACGTATTCGTTGAATTATCGCAGGTCATTTAATTTCTTTGATAATAATGTAGAGGAACTAACTACTTATATGGAATGTGATCATTGGGTAGGAAAGAGCATGTGTAT
>NZ_CBDLAM010000345.1:0-2147 GCF_965301125.1 Anaerosporobacter sp.
TGCTAACGGATGAAGCATCAGTAGATGAATATAAGAAACAGCTTATGAAATATATCATGGATAAGAAGAAGGGGTAGAAGATTATCCATAGAGTTATGTAAGGATATTGCTAAGGGAGTGGTAAAAGGAGGAAATCAGTGGATGATATATTTAAAAGGGTCAATAAAAAGTACCATTATAGATTAAAATATATAATTGCTTTATGCATAGCTATTGCTTCTACTATATTTATGGGGATGATTGTAATTTCTGTATTATTTTTAAATACAGATATCGTTGTTGAGGATGAGGGAATCGGTTTTCTTATTTTAATATTGATTCTAGCACTCTATTTGAGATGGTTTTGTAAAAACTGGAGAAGTTCAAATCGAAGCATATGTCAGTATTATGATATTGATCCTCAGCAGATAAAGCAAATGATAGAAAAAGAAACTTTTTATGATTGTGTTAAAGAGAAGATTCCTAATTATCTTTATCAAGAGTCTCAAAATTATTACATGATGTGTGGAAAGTTTATCGCAAAAGAATCAGTATTAAGTGTGCAATTTGGAACTGTAGGAGGTGCTGGAGGAAAAGGACAAGAAGCAAATATTTATAAATTTATTTTGTGCAACGGAACAAGAGTATCGGTTAAAACACCATATCGTATAATGCTATTAGGAAAAGTATCCCCTAATTTTTATGATGATTCAGTAAAACGTGGATATTGGTCTACATTTGCAGGTACAAGAAGGTCATGGATTCGATCATTCTATAAACAATGGGTATCGGAGGGAAATCAACCGATTTCTTTGCTAACGGATGAAGCATCAGTAGATGAATATAAGAAACAGCTTATGAAATATATTATCGGAAAGAAGAGAGGAAGGATAGAAGATGGCTATTAAAAGAGTTCCATTTACTATGAAGAATGTAATTTACTTTCAAAAAAAAGGATTAATAAAAGATTGGGAAGATGAGATGTTAGAACTTCGTAAAAGTGTGATAAAGAGCGAAATCTATCCAATTGGACCTTTAATTTATCAAGTGGAAGAGTCAGAATCTGAGAATACATATACCATTTATCTTCCTGTAAATCAGAAGGTGAAAATGCCTGAAGATTGTCCATATCATTTTATGGAGACACTTTCTATCCCGGACGGGTTAAGCATCCGACATGCAGATGTAGAAGATGACATTCACATCACTTGCGAATTTTTAGACGCATTTGCAAAATCCAATGGATTAGTATTGGGTTCACAGTTCTATTACATCGTTCTTCCTGTGTTTGGTGGATCGGTAATTGATATTTATGTTCCGATTACGGAAGATGGGATGGTGGAAAATGATTAGATTAATGGATTCAATTCGCTATCAGAATGTGGTAGCAAAAAACTATTATTTTCACTATTCCAATATGATCGAGGTTTTGGAAGATTTCTATACGATGTTAGAAGAAAATCATCTGCATCCGAAAGGATCGTTGTTCTATGCGATGCACAATATTCCACTTGATGAAAACATGGAGACTACTTTCTTTATGCCAATTCGTGAATATGAAATCCCAGATATAAAAAACGTTACCTTCTATTCTTACTATGATATCGAAGAGATGGTGTCAACCATTGTCTACGAAGATCCTATGACACATATGGAGGAAGGATACGGACGTCTAGTTTACTATATGAAAAAGAATAATTTAAAGCAGGTAACTCCGATCTATCATGTGATTAAGGGGGATAAGCAATTTCCTTATGTGGAAATAAAGATAGGGTATGATATTATTAGAGGAGAAATCATTCCGTAAATCATTTAATAATGCATGATTACTAAATTAATTATTTTGATTGTCAAAGTATTATCACGATTTTTGAATATAGAATTTATAAAAAAGGTTTATATAGTTGCATTTTGCATTTAGATAAACCTTTTTGTATATTAATTAAAATTAACTGACATTTTTAGCTGCAATTAGTTAATTAAATATCAAATTTGCATAATAAAACCAAAAGTGCTACAATTATACTAGTAACAAAAAAATACAACACAATTATAAAGTGTAATACTTTAATGATAAGAATCATGGATTATGGAGGTAAATCATGAATTTAAAATTACAAAAGAGATTAAAAATCTATATTTACGGAGAATGTAAAGATGCTTGTGAT
>NZ_CBDLAM010000346.1:0-2095 GCF_965301125.1 Anaerosporobacter sp.
TATCAGCATTAATATATATGTAATTTTTTGTAGAATCTATAAGTAATTTCTTAAATTTTTCTCAATTATTGATTGCTATTGTCTGTTAACCTAATAGCATCGAAAAAATGCTCGAATAAGATCAACCAATTCTTTTAGAAACATTAATATATATAGTAAAGTAGCCAAGCAGTACCTCATATTATACATTGTAAATTAATTTTAGGAGGAACTAAAATGAGTGATTTAGCAGCAACAAACTGCGGATGTGGATGTAGTGACAGAGGAGGATTTGGTGGAAGTAGCTGTTTCATAATCATTATCCTTTTATTCTGCTGTGGCGGAAGCGGATTCGGTTTTGGTGGTAGCGACGGATGTAACAGTGGTTTTGGTGACTGTAGTTGTATTATCTGGATTATTCTTATTCTCTGTCTTTGTGGCGGAAACGGATTCTGCTAATCAGCATCCAAAAAGACCATCGATTTTTCGATGGTCTTTTTAATTGTGACAATATGAGTAACAATTAAAGCTGAGTATTTCCTAAATTGCTTATGAAGTTTTAATAGTTATTTTTCTTCATTTTATTTTGGAGGCATTGATAACAATTAAGATCAATTTCATAGATAGTTGTATCATCAATTATTAATTCTGAATCCTTTTCCACTCTCCGCGTCTCAACTTTATCCCTACCATCTTCTGCTTCAATACTTGCGTATCGTTGGTAATATTGATTCATCTCATCTTGAGTAATCTTGCTATAGTAGTTATCCATATTGCTGTCCTCCTTACACGAGCACCATACTGGCATGGTGCTATCTAACCACGTGCAAACTTTGTGCTCTCTATAATATATGAATTATTAAGTTAAAATGTCCACATATTTATTGACTATTCCTCTTATTTTCCCTTATAATAATTCAAATGGTGCTGATTCGGCATTTATTTACATATCTATATACTTTATTTAGTCAAATTTAGTAACCATATATTATGATTTTAAGAAAGATTGAGGTGTTATCATGGCAGGTTCTATATTAGGAACTATATTTAAAGTATCCACTTGGGGAGAGTCCCACGGCAAAGGAATTGGTGTTGTGGTAGATGGTTGTCCTGCAGGTCTTAACATGTCCGAAGAATATATTCAAACCTATCTTAATAGAAGAAAACCAGGACAAACTAAATACTCCACTCCTCGTAAAGAAGATGATCATGTAGAAATCTTATCTGGAGTATTCGAAGGGCGTACTACTGGAGCTCCTATTTCTATGGTAGTTTTGAATCAAACGCAACGCTCATCGGACTATTCTGAGATTGCTAACTACTATCGTCCAGGCCACGCTGACTACACATTTGATACTAAGTACGGTTTTCGTGATTACCGAGGTGGCGGTCGTTCTTCTGGTCGTGAAACAACTGCTCGTGTTGCAGCTGGTGCAATTGCTCAAGCTATCTTAAATAGCCTTGGTATTAAGGTTAGCGCCTACACTCGTTCCATTGGTCCAATAACAATTAATTATGAAAAACTTAACTTAGAAAATATTATGAAAAGTCCACTATACATGCCAGATATGGAGGCATCTGCTAACGCAGAAGATTTTCTAATGCAGAAGATGAAGGAATCAAATTCTGTTGGTGGAGTAATTGAATGTGTGGTTAAAGGTATGCCAGTTGGTATTGGTGAGCCAGTATTTGAGAAACTAGATGCTAATCTTGCTAAAGCAGTTATGTCAGTAGGCGCTGTTAAGGGTTTTGAAATAGGTGATGGCTTTAAATCTGCATCAATGCTAGGTGAGGATAATAATGATGCTTTTCATTATGAAAATAGTACATTAACTAAAGAGACCAATCATGCTGGTGGAATTCTTGGCGGTATGAGTGATGGTAGTGACATCATTCTACGTGCTGCTATTAAACCAACACCATCTATCGCTAGGACGCAAAATACAGTTAACAAGGCTAACGAAAACATCGAAGTCAATATTAAAGGACGACATGATCCAATCATTGTCCCAAGGGCAGTTGTAGTTATTGAATCCATGGTTGCATTAACCCTAGTTGATATGATTTTTCAGAATATGTATTCTCGTTTGGATAAGATTCAAGAATTTTATAAAAA
>NZ_CBDLAM010000347.1:0-2075 GCF_965301125.1 Anaerosporobacter sp.
ATCCTTCGCACTGCGTCTACGCTCTTCCTCGATTGCCGCATAATGTTTCTTTGTTGTATTAACATCTTTGTGTCCGAGGACATCTGCTACTAGGTAGATATCGCCTGTCTCACGGTAAAGAGAGGTACCATAGGTACTACGTAACTTATGAGGCGTGATTTTCTTCATAGTAGTAACGGTACTAGAATACTTCTTAACTAGAAGCTCTATACTACGAACGCCCATTCGTTTCTTTTGTATTGATAAAAAGAGTGCATCTTCATGTCCTGTGGCAGCTGGGATCTCGTTACGTATTACAAGATACTCTTGTAGTGCCATGGTAACTTCTTCTCCAAAATATACATAAGCTTCATAACCACCTTTTCGAGTGATTTTAATACGTGTGTTATTAAAATCTACATCTTTACGATCTAAACCAACACATTCTGATACACGAATTCCTGTACCCAGAAGAAGAGTCATTATTGCTAAATCACGTTCTTTTGTCTTGGAATGGAAAGCTTGTTGCTTATCCGTTAGTTTGCTACCGGACTCTACTGTATCTAGTAAAGTGGCAACCTCATCTACATCAAGTCGCACGATGGCTTTATCGTGAAGTTTAGGCATAGACACTTGTAGAATAGGGTTTTCATTAATCATCTTGTTCTTATGGAAGTATCCATAGAAGGAACGTAAGGCAGCTAATTTACGTTTGATACCACGTTCATCATTGGTATATTCCTTACCATCTTTCGTATATAGCTTAAGGTAATCTAGATATTCTTCAATATCTGTGGATTCTAATTTGGTTAATAGATCAAAATCAAAACTACGAATCTCTTTTTCTTGATATAGAGGGTTCGTTTGATGAATAAATTCAAAGAATGTACGTAAATCTATCGCATATGCAATACGGGTTCTTGGTGCTGTCGTATGTTCTATCCCTCGGAAATATGTAGCCACATATGGAGGAAGTTCCTTAATCAATTCACGCAGCTTCTTTGTATTATCTATATTAAGTTGTTCATGATAATTTCTTTCTTTCATAATCTCATCCATGCATATTGTCTTAGAGCATGACTCCTTTTTGATAATATTATAATATCATTTACTCTTTAATAATAGACCCTATTAACAAATATCCATTTAATTGTCATATAAAAAACCTGATTTCATATGTCACTCTTCAACAAAAGACAAGCACACTCCATGTTCATGTTGATTTACAGTTTCAATACTTCCATATGTAGTAATCCACGTTTCGTCTTCATCTAATTCTTTTTCAGATTCACTTATCCTTTGAACGTGGCAAAAACTAACATCAAGATTTGGATCGCATCTTACTAATTTATCAATTAACTCTTCTACTTTCATATTTATATATCCTTTCTAACACATCGTACCAAAGTGGAATTTCATGTTATAACCATCTTATTATTGGCTCTGTTCTACTGCCATTTTCCCAAACAAACCATGCGTGACACATTGTTGTTGCCCATTTTTTACCCGTTTTTGGATCTATTGCATCGCCATTATTCCATGTGGCCATTCTATTTCTAAACACATATATGTATTTTGGTGGATTATTCTGAAAAAATTCTTTCCTTTTTGTGCCTTCAAGAAATTGAATTTTTAAAAACATTGCAATTTGACCATCATCATTTAATAAATTTAAGCTTTTTTCTATAAATTCTTTAGCTAAAGAAAATGGAGGATTGCTTATTATACAATCGTATTTATCATCTGTTTTATATGTAAGATAGTCTGCAACAATAGTATTGGGATACCCTCTATCTACAATATCAATTCCATCAACAAAACAATTACTGTTGTAGTATTCCAATACCGTGCTTGCTATATTTCCAGCAGCTACACATGGTTCTAAAAATGCTTTTCCTTTAAATTTATAGTTGTCTAATAACAATTTGACAGCCTTAGGATCTGTAGCGTAATAATCATTTTCTACTCGCTCATTTTCTGGATTTCCACCAGCAAGCTTTCCGCCTGATAACACTTTTTGCTCTTTCATCTTATCTCCTTTTGTTCAATATTTACTATTATAAACCACATAAATCTATAATTTTGTCTGCTTATTC
>NZ_CBDLAM010000348.1:0-2071 GCF_965301125.1 Anaerosporobacter sp.
TCTTAGTACTGCTACGTGTGAAGCTAAGCGAGAGCGGGTTTTTCGTTGAATATAGTAATTACCTACTACTCTAAATCTTCAAGTGCAAAGTTTGAGTAAGTTATAAAAAAACCTCCTTGTTTCGTATAACAAATAGTCACGAGGAGGTTACAATAATTGACGTATTTATAAATTGTACGTTATGCCTTTACTAATTAAGAAAGGCTACCTTTTAGCAATCGGTAGCCTTCATCCTATATATTATAATAATTTTTCAACTGCTTCCGCTATTTTCTCTGGTTCAACTGTAGGTGCGAATCTTGCAACAACCTTACCATTTCTATCGATTAAGAACTTAGTAAAATTCCACTTAATATCATCACCTGAAGTTGTAAATCCTAAGCCTTTTAGCTTATCATAGAAAGCTTCAGATGCTTCATCTTCATTAGCTTGAGATGCCTCTTTCTTTAAATATTTATATAAATCATGTGCATTCTCACCATTTACATCAATCTTTGCAAAAGTTTCAAAAGTTGTTCCATATTTTAATTTACAGAAACTTGATAGCTCATCGTTGCTACCTGGAGCTTGTTCAAAGAACTGGTTACATGGGAAATCTAATATTTCAAGGCCCTTATCTTTATAGTTTTCATAAAGCTTTTCTAGTCCTTCGTATTGTGGTGTAAATCCGCAGCCAGTAGCTGTATTTACTACTAAAACTACCTTACCTTTATATTTTTCTAGTGATACCTCTTCTCCATTTGTTGCTTTTACTTTAAAATCATAAATCATAATAATTCTCCTTTACTTTTTAAACTTTGTTAATAATTGATCCAACATCTCTTTTAGAGCTACAATTTCTTCGTTGTCTGCTCCAATCATACAAAAAATCTGATTTGGAACATCAAGGATCTCTTCTTTTAAAGATCTCCCTTTTTCAATTAGTTCTACTATAACTACTCTATCATCATTCTTATCTCTATATTTAGTTATTAAATCCATTGATTCTAACTTCTTTAATACAGGGGTAAGAGTCCCTGAGTCTAAGTGTAATTTCTGTCCCATTTCTTTCACTGTTATTTTCTCATGCTCCCAAACAACTATCATGGCAATATACTGCGTATATGTGAGACCATATTTATCAAGGAGTGGCTTATACAACTTAATCACTTCCCTTGAAGCAGCATATAGTGAAAAACACAATTGATTCTCTAATTTAATTTTTTCATATTTATCCATGGATACCTACCTAAATTAATTTTGTTCAATTTAATTTAATTCAATGAATCTACCTTTATTATATTACCATTAATTTCTATTGTCAATGTTAAATTTATTTTTTTGTATTTTTATCTTTTCAAAATTCAAACTTCTCATTTAAGAAATTATATCGAATAGGTATTACAATATTCATAAAAAAACTATCTGAACATGTCAGCATTTGATTTCGCTACGCGAAATCTTAGTACTACTCCGTGCGAATCTAAGGGAGATCGGGGTTTTCGTGCATATAGCAGTTAGCTACTCCTCGAAATCTTCTAGTGCGAAGTTTGAGAATAAAAGTATATTTCATTTCGAATCGTAAACAATAAACCTGTAAGTCAAGGTATATCATAATAATAATCAGAAAGAGGTATAATTATGAGCGATGATAACTCAAATGTAAGTAATAAAAATGCAGGTAAAGGAAATGGTAATTCTATAATCAATGATACTAGCACTAATGATAATACTAATAACTACACTAGTCCTGATGCATTTCCAACTTCCACAGGTCATAAATTTGGTACAAGTAATGTGAAGAAAGATGAAGAAGCAGAATAATATACTCTAAATGTACTGAAAAAAAATGTTGCACAAGTAAATTATTACCTGTGTAACATTTTTCTTTTATCTATATCGTTATTATAAATTAGAACTTACTGCGACAGAATTTGCTTATTGCATATTTTCTTGATCACAGGTATTAATGACATACAGAAAATCAACATAATACACAACATTTGAATTACTATATCAAAATTAAAACTGAATAACAGTTTTCCTCCGTCCATATACACTAAAGATTCTAGAATCGTACAACCAATCACAG
>NZ_CBDLAM010000349.1:0-2058 GCF_965301125.1 Anaerosporobacter sp.
CAAATCACACACATCCTTTACCAGAACCTCGATATCACAGAAATTTTAGAATAATCACCATCTTTTGTAAAGGGCGATTCCCTCTGGTATAGACATCTGCCTTTGGAGCGAATATTTTTCTGTTATAATTTCCCTTTCGCTTTTCCGCTCCCAAGCAGCTGTGCGGCTCGGTACTTTTTCAAACTAAGAGACTGTTTTATAAGGTTTATTGATGAACCATAAAAAAAGAGACAGCTTTTTGCTGTCTTTGGTGTTTGACTAACGCCCCCGTTAGTTGAATAAGAATAGTGAAGCTGATTCAACAATAGCGCGATTGCTATATAACTGGTGGCATCAGATTCATGTATTTACTAGGTTAGGTACAACAAAGTCCCCAAACATCGCTTTGGGAATATTAAATCTGGCTGTCTACTTATTGCGATTCACATATTCAGTTGACCAGACTTCTAAGGCATCTAGCACACCCTTAAATTTCTGACCAATTTCAGTCAGTGAATATTCAACTTTTGGTGGCACGACTGGATAAACTTCTCGGTGAACAAGTTCAGCTTCTTCTAAAGTTCGTAGTACCTTTGTTAAATTTGCTTGTGTAACTTGCGGAACTTTTCTCGATAATTCCCCAAAACGTAATGTCTCATCTTGCAAATAATACATCACTAAAATTGCCCATTTACTTTGAATAATTTTTTGTATGTCTACCATAGGGCAAGTTTCTATATTTGTTTCGTCGTATTTTTGTGTCATGATAATTGCTACCTTCCTTTACTATCTTTTTTGATAGTATATATCAAAAACTATCGTACTTGTTATTATGTATCCTACCTTTAAAATTAGAGATATAAAGCATTATAAATAATGTTTTATGTAAAAACAAAAGGACGGTGCATTAATAATGAAAGCCATTTTATATAATGAATATGGGACAGAAGATGTTCTGTACGAAGCAGACGTTGCCATTCCTACAATCGAAACAAATGAGGTACTAGTTGAAGTATATTCAACATCTCTGAATCACTTTGATTTAGTGGAAAGAAGTGGTGCTTTTGCAAAAGATACAGATGTATTCCCACGTATGAGCGGTGGGAAAGACTTTGCTGGTATAGTGAAAGAAATTGGGAAAGATGTGACAAGGTTTAATGTTGGTGACCACGTAGCTGGCATTCGGTTCGCAGGTACGTATGGAGAGTACATTAATGTGAATGAGAACACTATTGCACATGTTTCTAAGGAGATTGATTTAAGTACGCTAGGTGGTGTACCTGCAGTAGGTCTTACTGCTTGGACAGCAGTTGTGAGAAAAGCAAATATTTCTGCTGGACAAAGAGTTCTTATTGTTGGTGCGTCTGGTGGGGTTGGTCATATTGCTGTTCAATTAGCAAAAAAATTAGGTGCATACGTTATTGCAACAGCTGGTTCTAAAAACATCGAATTCACGAAAAAATTAGGTGCAGATGAAGTGATCGATTACAATACACCAAATTATTGGGAAACGATTCAAAAAGTAGATGCAGTAATTGATGCAGTTGGTTTAAATCAAGATGAAATGATGAGTGTGTTAAAAGAAGGTGGTATTTTCACTTCAATAGTGAAGCCGCCGAATCAAGAAGTAGCTGAAAAATATAAAGTAACAGCTTCCTTCATGCAAGGAGAATTAACAGCTGCGAATTTACAAAACCTCATGAATGCATATACTAATAATGAATTTGTCTTACACGTTAATCAAATAAGCTCTTTTGATGTAGAAGAAATTAAAAAAGCACAAGCTGCATTCAAATCAAAACAAAATGTTGGTAAATGGATCATTAAATTCAAATAAATTCAAATTATTAGATATGCCGTTACAAAATAGTGTTCCTCAACTTGAAAGCTTGGGAACATTTCAAACAGCACCAACCATTGGTAAATCAGTGGTTGGTGCTGTTTTTTATTAAAGAATAAGTTAGTTTAATTAGTGTTTGTGCCCATTTTTTAACCCTGCTGCATAAAGAGCACCATTAACAGTTATGTTTGCTAAGAATTGTGCTATTTCTTGAGGAGATTCTTTCCTTCCTGTTTCTA
>NZ_CBDLAM010000350.1:0-2056 GCF_965301125.1 Anaerosporobacter sp.
ATATATTACTTTCATATTCTCTTCACTACTTAGTTTTATAGCATCTTCAATAGCAATCCATCTTACACCACTGTTTTCATCTTCTTTCATAGCTAATTCTTCAGACTCATCTGCTTCAAGTAGATACGTTACATTGATATGTATATGAGACGATACGTATTGTTCTCTCTTCACATGTCCATTCACGCATAACAACTCCAAAGAAAACATTGTATCTTGGATTGGTTTAACTGTCTTAATGCCGGTCTCCTCCATTGCTTCTCTTATAGCAACATTAAGCATATTATCCTCACCATCTGCATGCCCTCCAGTCCATGCCCATGATTGATAAATATTATGGTAAATCATCAAAACTTTCGATCTATCTTTATTAACAATCCATGAAGAAGCTGTCATATGAGCGAAATCATTATCTCTAGTAAGTATGTTAGGGAACATAGTAATATAATCTAGTGCCACTTTCTTATCCTGTTCCTCTTGTTCGTTAAACGGTGTGTAATTACGTATCTCATCAATCCAATTCAAAATTCTTTCCTCCTATTATTATGCCTGTGATAATCTCTATCACTTCTTTGAAGTAGTATCAATTAAAGCATAAATCCTTATTTATAATTTCTCCCTATCTCTACAAATTCTTAGTCAACATATCCATCAAAAACAGTATGTTGTTTTAATGTATTTTTTACTGCTTGAATCACCATAACAAGTAATTCCTGATCATATGGGTTACTCCATCTTCGTCTTGCCTCTGGAGCAATTCTTACCATGCTTCCCTCTGAAACCTCTGTAACCTCATCATCAACAATAAATCTACCTTTTCCTTTTAAGATTATATAAACTTCTTCATGGGTTTTATGCTTGTGGTCAAATGGAATCTCTTGTTCAGCCAGAAGACTCTGAAGAGAAATCTCCATTGAAGTTGTGTTCAATGCCTCTCCTACAAATACTTTTCCTTCCATAGCTTCTGTCAAAAGAGGATGTTTATACGTAAATTCTTTCAAATCATCTAATTTTCCAATACTACAGACACTATAGTTTTCCTTATTTGCAACAATATTTATCTCGCTCATTTTACTTACCTACGCTTTCAAATTCTAATTACCAAAATTACTTACATCTTGATCAATTGATCCTTTAAACGTTCTAGTACAGTAATATCCTTTGATACTCGATAATACAAAACATATCCTTCAAAGAGTGCGAATGCATGATTGGACTTATCCTTTATTTCGGTTTCTGGTATGGCTGAATGTTGTAATACTTCTGCAAAGAGTTGAACCATACCTTTTAATGGATTTAAATATGCATTCGCTATATCCTCATCTAGAAAGGCTAGCTCACATCCTAATACTGCAAATGGACAACCAAAATATATATTTTCTCTCCCATCATGAATAATCTTATTCATAAATTGTTCTACAAACTCCCTCCAAGTTCGATTTTTAGCCACTCCCTTTAGCCATGAACCAAAAGATTGACTAAAATAATTTGCTACCTCTATTGCCAACTCTTTCTTTGTATTAAAATGATAATAAAAAGAACCTTTTGGTAAATTCGTTTCTTTAAGAATGTCATTTACGCCAGTATTATTATATCCCTTGGTTATGAATAAGTTAGCAGCACATTCTATAATCCTTTGCTTCGTTACTTCACCCTTTGTTATATCATTTTGTTTATCGTTCATATCTGCTACCTCTATTTCACAACAGCTTATCTCATACAATAGAAAACTCACTCCACTTACTTTCTATTGCCATGTTTGAATAAAACTGTATGTTCTTCTCTATGCATAGATTAATAATTCGCGCAATTCCATAATAGACCAAGTGGTCTATTATGTCAAGTGTAAATAGTCTACTACTTTTAGCCTAAATATCTATAAAAGAAATATACAAAAAAAGTTCTTAAATTTTGAAGTCAAAATTTAAGAACCTAATAAAACTTTACTGCGGATGACAGGAATTGAACCTGCACGGTCTCCCACTAGATCCTAAGTCTAGCGCGTCTGCCAGTTCCGCCACGCCGGCATATATGGGACCAACAGGGCTCGAACCTG
>NZ_CBDLAM010000351.1:0-2037 GCF_965301125.1 Anaerosporobacter sp.
AATTCTGATGCTCCTTCCAGACTCATCATAACATTAATATCATTCTTCTTTAAAAATTGTACAATTTCTCTTGTCAAAAGTATTCCATTGGTGTTAATAGAAACTTTTTTAAAATACTTGGCTGCAATATTGATAATATCTTTTATATCTTTTCTAACAAATGGCTCGCCACCTGAAATTGTAATGTTATAAAAGCCTTCTTTACTTAACTTTCTAAAGCTTTTTTCAATTTCATTAATTGACATTTCATATCCATAATCAACTTTATCCGCCCTAAGATAACAGGTTTTACAAAACAAATTACATCTTCTTGTCACAAGAAAGAAAACCATTTTTTACTTATAGTTTAATTGATTATTTTCTATATCAGAAACAACTAAATCATTTAATAGTATGAGAAGCTGCTTATCTGTTAATATTTGCTTATTCTTTAAATTCAAATATACTTCTTTTAAAATACAACCATCTAGTTCTTTCAGTAATGTTTCAATCTCAGTAGGAATTCTTCCCCATTTAATAGTTTTTATATTTTGATAAACTACAAAATCATACATTTCATAAAAACGAATAGCACTAATATCTAACTTACTACTAAGCCACTTCATTATGCTTCCTCTCTGAGTCCCAAAACCTGTAATAAACTCTCTTTTTGATTATCCGGCGCTTCCCAGATAAGTTGACCAAATAATTTTCTATAATATGCGCAATCCATTCCGTCACCATCTATTTCGCCAGTATTTCCATAGCGAATTGCCATACAGCCTCCACCACAGAAATATCTCACTTCACAGTCTTTACAAGTATGAATCTGATCAACATCTAAATTAGCTATCTTCGTTCCGATTTTACTCTTTCTAATAATTTCGCCTAAATTGGCCTGTTCAAATATATTCCCTATTTTTACTTCTTCATTCATAACATAAGCACATGGATAAATATCTCCATTAACATCAATACACAATTTACTCTTACATACTCCACAAGAAACCTTTGGTGTCATATACTTATCGTAAAATTCTTTAACAGAATAATTCTTATAATCTAAACGCTCACATTCTTTCCAAATTCTTAAAAAAGCTTCATACATATCCTTATATTGAATACAAAATTCAGCTTGATTTTGTTCACCACGCCCAGCCGGCAACACAAATCTTGCCTCCATCAACAAATCTAGCTCTTTTGCAATTTTTACAATCTCTTCAATATTTTTTATATTCAATTGATTCACAGTAGGTGTTATTTTTATATTTTGATGACCATATTCTTTTAGTAATCGAATACCATTAACTGTTTTCTGATATGAACCTTGTCCTCGCAATAAATCATGAATTTCTTCTATACCACTATCTAAACTGATTTGTATTTTATCAAAATTCTTAGCAATAAATTCGGCATTTTGCTCGGTTATTAATGTTCCATTACTCACCAATCCAATGTCAGGAATCAGATTTTTCGCATATAATACTAATTCTTCAAGGTCATTTCTAAGCAAAGGTTCTCCACCCGAAAAAACAAGTTGATTTATCTTATTAATTGAAAGTCTTCTAATAATACTTTTAACCTGATTAGTAGTTAAATCCTGATTATGGTGATTCGCATCGATAGAACAATAACCACAATGTAAATTACATCTTCCTGTAACATGTAAATAACAATGACCAATATAATTCTTTTCTTCAATATCATCATTTAGAATTGTTATATACTGTTTCTCTTTCTGTTTAAAAATTATTCCCATCTCCAAGAGATAGTCAATAAATTCGGCGGCATCCTCCCTCGTCACCTCGTATATTGATTCTAATATAAAAAATGCTTCTTCTTCTGTTTTGTCTTCTATACTAGTTATAATTTCAACTGCACTATTGGTTAACTTCACCCATGATTTTTTATCCATATTAACCATAATTGTATATATATCAAAGGACATTTGTTTTGCATTCGAAGCTCTTCTAATAATCATTACTCCTTCTCCTTCACTTATCATTCTAGCTAATATTTATTGTTATACTGTAGGAATCTTCAATTCACTATATAAAC
>NZ_CBDLAM010000352.1:0-2018 GCF_965301125.1 Anaerosporobacter sp.
TAAAGCAAAAACAATCTTTAGTAAAACAATCTTTGGTAGTATGGACGTCAAATCATAAAGAAGATTATGCAAGATGTGAAAAAGGTGATTGCTACTACTATGATGTAGAAGCAGATCGCTTAATGAAGTTAAAGTTTATCAAAACAGAAGAGGAAGGGTAATTTCAAAATACATAAAGACTACAACAAATAAAAAGGAGTAGATTTTATGGCAACGATTGCGTTATACTCGAATCAAATAGCGCAGATGTCTGGGAAGCTTGGTGAGGTAAAACAAACAGTTAATGATTACAAATCGGAATTATTTTCATTAAAATCAAAGACATTGGCGATCAAGCAATCAATATGTAATATGGAGGATGTTATAAGCTCCATACAGGCATCTACAAGTGTACAAGAAGAGAAAGCTGACTCTCTAGAACAGTTTAGAGGAAGCAGCGAACAGTTTATAGAGGATACCTATCGCATTGACGGCAATGTAGCGGATCTTGTGAATAAGCGAAAAGATGATTTCTACGATCAATACAAGTACTTAAAACCAGAGTGTGAAAAGAATGGTTGGGAAAAGTTCAAAGATGGCTGCAAGAAAGTCGGAGAATGGTGTAAAGAACATTGGAAAATTATAGTCACTGTTGTTCTAGTGATTGCAGCAATTGTGTTAATTGTGCTGACAGCAGGATTGACATTAGGACCTATTCTTACGATATTAGTTGCAGCTGCAAAAGGGCTAGTAGCGGGAGCAGCTTTCGGCGGTCTAATAGGTGGTTTATCCAGTGTAGCCGCAGGAGGCTCTTTCTTTGAAGGTTTTGAAGAAGGAGCATTCTCAGGAGCATTGATAGGGGCATTGTTTGGAGGGATTGGTGGCATAGGACAAGTGCTTGGAAATTCATGTAAAGTGCTGAAACACCTTGGTAAAATAGCAGAGATAATTCCAACAGTTTCAAAAATATCGGGTGGAATATCACTTGGAATGGCGAGTTTTGATTTACTATCTTTAGGTGTTAGCCTTCTTGATCCTAAAAGTCCTTTAGTACAGTTTAATAAAAAGCTTCATTCAAGTAAGCTATACAATGGTTTCCAAATAACTATAAGTGCATTGGCTGTGTTTACTGCTGGTTTTACTAAGGGAATGAAGAATCCAGTGTGTTTTGTCGCAGGAACGATGGTATTAACCGTGATGGGATTGAAAGCGATTGAAACCATTCAAGTAGGAGATCAAGTAATAGCAACGAATCCAGAAACATTCCTGACAGAAGCAAAAAAAGTAGTTGAAACATACATAAATAAGACAACATGTATCGTAAAGATCATCATTCAGAATGAAGAGATATACACAACAATGAATCATTCATTTTATGTGAAAGGACAAGGATTTGTAGCAGCCTGTAAACTTTCAATGGGCGCTGAGATTATGAATGCATCCGGTGGTAGTTACCCAGTAGAATGTGTTGAACTGGAAGAAAAACAAGAAATCGTGTATAATTTCCAAGTAGAAGATTATCATACGTATTATGTAGGGGAAAATAGTATACTGGTACATAATGATTGTCCGGAGGATAAAGCTCCTACTGAGGGTGGCTCTGATACTGAGTTACCAAGGACTGAATATACTACGTCTAAATTACAGCATGAATATAAGCATGCAGGTGATTTTGATATTGAAGGTAATTGGAATGGAAATAACGCTAAGGCATATCAAGAAGCAATTCAGAATCACATTGATGCAGCACCAGAAGTTTTTAAGTCTACATATAGGGGACAAGATGTTTATGTTTATTTGAATCAGGAAACTTCTATAGGAGCATATGTTGATATGAATGGAAATTATATAGGTGGGTGGAAGTTTAACTCTAATCAAATAAATTATCACTTAACAAATGGTATAAAGATAAAATAGGAGGACTATAATGGGAAGTTTTATTAATGTTGGAATTGTATACTCTGACAGAAATGTTTTTAAGATAAATGATGATTTGAATTCTTTAATAAAATATTTATCACAGTTTTGCGATAGAATAC
>NZ_CBDLAM010000353.1:0-2014 GCF_965301125.1 Anaerosporobacter sp.
ATATACTACTTGACGTTTAACGTCTATAGTTTAGAATCTATTTTACTAGAACACTGCTTTATCTTTTACAACATCAATAATCTCTGCATCTGTGTTCACTTCAACATAATGAAGAATTTCTTCCATACGTTCCTCTAAATGTTTCTCTTCTAAAGTTAAACCAACAATTCCTATAACAATAATCTGATGAATATCTTGTTCTGATATTTCTCCCACTGATACGTTAAATTCATTTCTTATTTTCTTTACAATACTTTGTACAATCATTCTCTTTTCTTTTAATGAATGTACCCAAATAGCTCTTAATTTTATTTCTAATGCAAATATTTTCATAAGTCTCTTCCTTTCGCCTCCTTAAGCATAACTTATTATAGTTGTATACAGGATTGATCAAATCAATTCCAACAATCTAAATATTACTCTTAAGAAAAGTTAGAAAGTGGTTACTCATCTACCTATTAAGCCATAGCAACATGTGATTCTAAGATTTCTTCTAAAGCATTACTGCTGCTTGTATGACATCTTACAATATCTGCATTATTTCTCTCTGCTTCTGCTACAGCACATCTTACCATCTTATGGGACACTGTATTTGTAAATAATACAATTAAATCTGGTGATCCAATTTGTTCTCTTAGATTACTTGTCATTTGAGTAAATACTTTTGCCTTACAATTATATGATTTACATATTTTCTTATATTGACAGACCATACGGTCATGTCCACCTATTATAACAACGCTCATATTCGCTACCTCCATATATATTATAAGAAAACCGTTAATAGTTTGAAAATAATCATTCTAGTAACGGTTTTCTTGGTTTTTAAAGTATCAACTATAAAGAAGCTAGTTTCTTACCAAGATCTTTACAAGCTTCTAATACTGAATCATCAGGCTCGTCTTGACATATAACGCCTTCACCACCTACGATTGTTGCGCCAGCATTTGTCATACGTTCTTCCCATTCACGCATCCATTGGCCACCACCCCAGCCATAAGATCCAAACAAAGCAATTTGCTTACCAGTAGCAAATTGTTCAACTTCTACAACAAATGGTTCCATGTCGTATTCATCAAGAATCTCAGCTCCAGCGGCAGGGCAACCAAGTGCAAAAACGGAAGCTTCTTTTAAAACTTCAACATTAGCACTAGTAACTTCTACAACTTCTGCTTCTTTACCACTTTCTTCTATACCTTGTCCTACAGCCTTTGCCATAGCCTCTGTATTGCCTGTTTCTGACCAATATACAACTGTAATTTTACTCATACATATTCTCCTTTATATAGATACTTATACGTATCTTAATTATTTATAAATTTTAACTACTATAATGAATCGAAAGTATATTCTGAATACTCGCCCCATTCATAAGCATTTTAATAGCATTCTCCCTTGCTTGATTAAACATATGGAATATATTCATTGCCTCATTAACATTCCCATATACTTTCCAATAACCTGTATATAAGAAATTCATCCCTTTGTTTTCTATAAAACCAGTAACATCCTCTACTGGATAGCCAAGTAAAATTCCAAGTTCATGAGGAAATTCAGCTCCCTCTTCTTTGTATTTTCTATAACGGCCTCTAAGTTCTACCAATACAGAATATAAAGTAGGATTTTCGTACCCGAAAGTATACATCAATTCTTTAACCTTTTCATCTTCTAGGTATTCTTCTACTCTGCTTTTATTATAAAGTAAGAATGTTGTCTTCTCCTTTGTCCTTAAAACAATCGATATTGAGATCGGAGATCCTTTGAAAATCTCATATAACATTCTTTCATATTCATTAGACACTATGAATAAATTAGATATCTTTAGTCCAGTTAATACCGGAGAACAATTCAATGCTAACTTTGTTTTTATATCTCTTTGATTTAAACTGCCTATCATCTGAAGTACTTCTTGACTCATATATTCTTAATACCCCTTTCAGCAAGTTGAGTATTAGTTAGTTATTTCTAACTTGCTTATATCATAACTAACTATAAGATTAAAATCAAAAATATA
>NZ_CBDLAM010000354.1:0-2006 GCF_965301125.1 Anaerosporobacter sp.
TTCTAGTGTGGGAAGTTTGAATTAATAACTAAACACATAAGAATTACCAACAATATCTACCTGTACGTTTCCTGTATATTCTACACTCGTACTAAATCATAATTTGGTTTTATTTTACATTGTACTATACATTTTTTAACTATTTTTGTCAACAATAGTTTTTTATTCTTTACCTATTGTACCCCCTGGTATAAACTAGAGCCACAAAATATAGTCAGCATTTATTTTATCTACTCAAGAATCACTCAGATTCACTTTTACAATGAACTCTAAGATCAATCAGAAATATAAAGTATTGGGTCTCATATATTATCCTCGATTGTCCTGTTTCAGTTAGAAAAAATAATTGTGCTCTAACAAAATTATTTTGTTAGAGCACAATATCAGAAAACGAATTATAGTAACTTAATAAACTCTTCTAACTTTTCAGATAAACCTTTTGCACGGCTAAAATCAGTATTTTGTAGAGCTATTCCTATTTTCATTTCAACGTCTTTTTTCTTTTGTTCAATTTCTAAATAGTCTTTATCGAAATATTTAGTATAAATCATCTTTCTAAACTTACGTAAACTCATTTTTCTAATCGTCTTATCCTCAATTATTAAAACATAATCTGCACAGTTTACTATCGTGTAGAAATCATGAGAAATCATGAGTACAGCACCGTTATAATTTTTTATGGCGTTTTCAAGTGCTATTTGTGAATACGTGTCAAGATGACTTGTGGGTTCATCAAGAAGTAACATATTTGCCTTACTAGCAGAAACTTTAGCTAATTGAAGTATATTCTTTTCTCCACCAGACAAGGATTCAATCTTTTGATTAAGCATTTCTGACTCAAAACCATAGTTTAGAACATATTCTGCAATCTCTTGTTTTGTTTCAAATCCGGCATCTAAGAATTCTTCCAGTATTGTCTTAGACTCATCTAACATTTCTCCTTGAAGCTGAGATAGGAAAGCCACTTCAATATCTTCATTTATCTCAATTGCTTGATTATTGTTGCTATATATCTCTCGTAGTAAAGTCGTTTTACCGGTTCCATTAGAACCGATAAGGGCAACTTTATCGGTAGATTTTATCTCGAAGTTAGCATTTTCTATTAATACATCAGCAAAAGCAACGCTGTAGTTATTGACTTTTAATGCAATTGTTTCTTCGATTTCATTATCTGTTACTAACTTGATTTCTGGTTGTTTAATATCAACAAAAGGCGCTTTAATTCGACGAGCTTCTAATCTTTCCAGATGTTTTACTCTTGCATGTACTGCCCTTCCTCTTGCAGCATTCGTATGAATCGTTGCAGCTGATCTTAACTGCTCAACTATGCGTTCATTTCTTTCTATTTCCTCGGCATCAGCAACAGCTAGCTCTTGTAATTCAATTTTGTTTTGAAGTAGGAATAAGTTATAATCTATATACCTTCCGTTAAACTCTTGAAGTTCTTTGTTTTCAAGGTGTATTATTTTATTAAAACAATGATTTAATAGATATCTGTTATGAGTAATAATTAACATGATACCTTTATATGAATTAATTAGATTTTTAAGAGAATTTAGGTTTTCAAAATCTAAATACACATCAGGTTCATCCATAATTAATAAGCCTGGATTTGTTAGCATGACCTTAATTACCTGAAGAAGTTTGAATTCACCACCACTAAGTTTAGATATATGAAGATTTGCATGCTTACCTAGGTCAGCTAGATTTAGATTCTTCTCTATTTTGCTTTCGAAATTATCCCCGTCAATGGCTTGAAAAGCATCTAATGTTTCTTGGTACTTTTCCATTAAAGTATCAAAATCCGAAGCTGTTTCCATCTCAGCACAAATCGATGCTATTTTGTTTTGTAGATTAATAAATTCTTCCCCAAGGTAATCAAATACTGTTATTTCTTTCGTTTTGTCTACCCCAGTAAACTGACTTACATATCCAATTCTAACACTTGGGGCTATCTCTAATTTACCATCAAATATATATTTATCCTGATTCATAATCATATCAAT
>NZ_CBDLAM010000355.1:0-1996 GCF_965301125.1 Anaerosporobacter sp.
TACCGTATTTCCTCATTCTAGCGTGAATTATTCCACGTCCCCACATTCTCCATTCTCCTTTATAATAATGAAGTAGGAGAGCATCACATTCTAATTTATCATAATCGTCTTTTCTCACTTTTAACCATTCTTCAATCAATTCTTTACAAATATCATTAAGAGGAACATCTACATGGTATCCTTCTTTTTCTCTGATTCCCTTGAACACCATTTCATCTAAATCAAGAGAGGACAAAGTCAATCTTTCTAACGCACCGATTCTATTTGCTGAAAATAGCGATAATTCAAATAGGATTTTATCTTGAATAGTAAAACCTTTATTCGTGTACACACCTTTTCGCATTTCGTTTACTTGATCTTCAGTTAAGAAATATGTATTGATGATATGTTCTTCATTAGCCTTTTTCATCCTATCTAATTTATCTTTAAATGGATGATACTTTATTAATCCACGTTTTGCTGACCATAGATAAAAAGAAGAAACGGCGGCCACCTTGTTATTTACTGTTTTCTTGTGATTCAATAACGTTTCTTGACAGAAGAGCATGTATGCTTCCATAATGTCAACAGCATCTTCCATAAATTCTTCGCTATATAAATCCAGTGTTTCGTCGTATTCATTTGCAAGCCAAGTCAAGAATAATTCAAAAATCCCCTTGTATGTATTATAAGTGGTTCCTTTATCGTCTGGGTTCTTTACGATAGAAGATAGTAAATACTTCTTGTATTTCTTCAAGTTACTTTCTGGAACTTTTGCAAATCGTTCATCTGTTCTATACTTAACCTTGTCTATGTTTGCAATTATTTATCCTCCCTCTTTATAGATTGTTATTTTTACACAAGAAAAGCCACCTCGAATATGAGATGACTTTGTTCTATAAAAATATTCAATTATAAAATACTTCTTTTATACCGTCCAAACCCTGTTTTTTACACCCATTGAATCAAAGATGTCTTCTACAAATTCATCATTAATAAGTTTGCTTGTAGAATCTTTAATGCATTGGTTCAAATATTCTTGTATAGCTTTTAGTTGTGCGTCCATTATATTTACCTCTTTCATCCCCTACCAAATGGTGAATTTATGTAGTTAATATTTCGTCGATTTTGTCATCTATCAATCTCATATAACTCTTATCATTTTCCGTCCAGTATGGTATTTCTAAATAAGAATAACCATTATGTTCAGCAATAAATTTTTTGTATCTGTCATATAATCGTCTTTGACATAAAGATTGTTCTGGCGTTATATTATAACGATTTACATTGAAATTATGAAGTCCACAAGCTTCATAATGTTGAATTCCATGCACCTCGATAATAAGTTTTAATTTAATTACTTCATTATCAAATGGTAACGGACATTTTGTCTTAGGATTGACGGGGAGTATAGTACAATTTAATTCATGGTTTAGCTCATATTTTAACTTATCAGATAAATACAACCTTACTTTTTTCTGCAACTTTGATTCATTGCTTTCTTTAATGCAGTATCTGCAACTAAATTCGTGTTTTGTAGAATATGCTATTTCTCTCTTAAAGTCTTCGTGTTTATTATCGACACATCTCCACCATACTTTTTGGTTACTATTTGGACTGTACTCATATGGAGTCTTTGTGTTTAACTCAGACCAAATATTAAACACCTCTGGATACAAATAGCCTAATGAATCATGTTTATGTAATTTAAAAGTGTGACAATATGAACATCTTCTTCCGTTTGTAAAATTAAAACAGCTTGTTTCATAGCTTCCGTGATAATCTTTTTTTTGGCACTTTATCCAAATTTTCTTTTTACTCCCAGTAGATATTATCCAAGGATCTATATTGTTTTTTTTATAATCCCAATATTTTATTAAGAAGTCTTCTCCTATTTCGTTTATTCCCCATTGCGCAAAAGAGTTACACGCACAACATATTAAGTGCTCCCCATTATTGACAACATTAAAAATATTCTTCTGCTCACTTTCATGTACTCCGGTTGGACAGGTAAACC
>NZ_CBDLAM010000356.1:0-1965 GCF_965301125.1 Anaerosporobacter sp.
TGCGAAGTGGATTTTTCCACTTCGCAATAAAGTTTAACTTTTTGGGGTCACTACAATTTCCTTTGAATCATAAGACCTTAATTTTCATTCTAATAACTACTTTCTAATAATGCTTTCTAATAACTACTTTATGGTATTAGCTTTTCTATATTTAAAAGTCCCCACCCCTGTTGTTGGTGCGGTAAACCCAAATCGGTTGAACTATTCTTAACACGTATCTTAACTTCTCGATTCGTCATATCTGGATATGCTGCAAGCAATAATGCCATGGCTCCTGTTACAATTGGTGTTGCCATAGAAGTACCACTTTTCGTCGTATAGAGACCTCCATATAACTCATTCCTTGGCCTTCCAAAAAATATTCCTCTATTAGAACGGTTATCAATCTTAGGTGGACAACATGATACAATATTACTTCCTGGTGCTACAATATCTGGTTTCTTCACACATGCTAACGTAGGTCCTCTACCTGAATAATCAATTGTCTTCGTACCAAAGACCTCGACAGAAACATTATCATCGCTAGCTCCTACTGTTATTACTTTACGACTAATACCTGGCATTGATATTGTTCTTGGACCAGGACCATTATTACCTGCTGCCACAACCACAACAATTCCACGATCCCATAGTTCATCAACCCCAACTACTAAACTGGATTGTTCACTTACACTCTCATCTGAAGTAGAACCTACAGATATATTAACAATTCGTATATTATATCTTGCTTTGTTCGCTATAATCCAATCAAACGCTGTTAAAACGTCAGCAACATTTCCATTTCCTTTATAATTAAGAGCCTTAACACCTATGATATTACATCTTGGTGCGATACCCATATATTTTCCATCAGAAGATGTTCCATTTCCTCCAACTATTCCAGATACATGCGTTCCGTGTCCGTTATCATCATACATATCTATTCTTCCGTGGATTACATCTTTAAACGCTACAATTCTATTTCCACCAGTAACAAAATCTGTGTGTGCCATAATCCCAGTATCAACTACAGCCACACCGATTCCTCTGCCATATATGCCTCTGCTATATGCTGCTTTCGCATGAACAATATCTCGAGCTCGATTCATCCCTATACCCTCCAGTAATTTCGAGCGCAGTACATAACTCTTTCTTACTATCATAATATGAGGGATATCCATTTTAGCTAATGATTTGTTCAATAGTTACACTATTAGTTTCTGAATCATCTCTTCACTAATCTGCTTCACTGATTTATTATCTGTTTTTATAATTATATCCGCACATTGCAGATAACGTTCTCTACGTTTTTCCATTAGTTTCGCTATGTATTCAACATTCATGTTACCATTTAATATTGGTCGATTCTTACAATCTTTAACTCGCTCATAGACTGTCTCTGGTGTTGCAGTTAACAGAACGATTTTTCCATGCTCCTTCATAGCACTAACATTCTCATCACGTAAGACAATTCCACCACCGCAGGATACAATTAATTGTTCTCTTTGTTGAACTTCAAGCAATGTCTCTGTTTCTAGATCACGAAAATATTCTTCTCCGTATTGCTCAAATAGATTTGCTATACTTGTTCCTGCCTTTTCAACGATCATAGCATCTAAATCTACTTCCTCTAAATCAAGCCATTTGCTTAGATAGGAAGATACTGTACTCTTACCTGTCCCCATAAAACCAATTAACATAATGTTCTTATGAAATAATTTTTTCACTTCTTCTCTTGACATACTCATTCTCCTCACTATTATACTAACGCGGTACTTACTAAACTTGTTTTTCATTTTAACATAAGTACTCGCTTTTGCAAAATAATTATTGCATACGAGCTAATAATATCCAATTACATCTTCTATATCAGCATTAATATATATGTAATTTTTTGTAGAATCTATAAGTAATTTCTTAATTATTTCTCAATAATAGATTGCTATTCTCTCTTTACATAATAGCTACGAAATAATGCGCGAATAA
>NZ_CBDLAM010000357.1:0-1964 GCF_965301125.1 Anaerosporobacter sp.
GAAAAGAAGAAAACATTTCCGAAAAACCGGATTGACACAGATAACCTTTAAGTCTGATTAAATTTTAATAAGCATCCCGCCGTATGCGTTAATCGGCGGGATGCTTTTTGTTTAGGGCCATGGCCGTATACGAGAGTGTGATTCTATTGGATTTCCTCTCTCATCAAAAGGACAGTTTGATGAATAAGCAGGATATGTAAGGAAAATGTCGAATTTTTTATATTGTTATGGAGCGTGCTTAGCAAATACGGTGTATTTATACATATGCATCAAAGGGAGGGATTAGGTAATTGGACTTTAGTGTGGATATAATACAAATCAGAGATAGCTCATTTAATATAGGGAAGAAGATGGGAGAATACATACAAAACCGCCCCATTTTAAAAACTCTAGAAATGATCACAAAGAATGAAATAGATTATGTAAATATGATGAGTATATTTACATATTTTGCACCACACTTAATTGATGAACTAGAGGGACTGGCTGAGGGACTACAGCTACCATTACATAAAACTGCAGCTTTATTCAGTGGATATGATGTACCAAAAACGGAAGCAATGGGTTGCTCAGCAATCATTACAAAGGACTACTATATACGGAATTATGACTTTTCTCCAATGCTTT
Source organism: Anaerosporobacter sp. (assembly GCF_965301125.1). Lineage (NCBI taxonomy): Bacteria > Bacillati > Bacillota > Clostridia > Lachnospirales > Lachnospiraceae > Anaerosporobacter > Anaerosporobacter sp. Next base: position 628 of record NZ_CBDLAM010000357.1, read on the forward strand.
ATGATGGTTGTTTTAGCTTACTCCAACCCGAAAATGCTAATTCCACAGCTGGTTATAATTTGCAAGCTATTGGTAGGCATGATGGTGTTAATAACCACGGGTTGGCTTTAGGCCTACATTTTGTTAGTAATAACGCATATACAAAAGGTTTATCGGCTTGGACATCAATAAGAATGATACTTGATACCTGTACTAACCTTGATGAAGCTATACATATGCTTAAAGAAATTCCTCATTCAGCTTGTTATAATTTTTCAATAGGAGATAAATTTGGAAATATAGCAGTGGTTGAAGTAAGTCCAGATAAAGTAATTGTAAGGGGAAACCCGTCATTATTAACGTGTGTAAATCATTTTCAAGATAAAAGTTTAAAAAAGAAAAACAGACCCTCTATTGAAGGCTCTATTAAAAGGAATAATTACTTACAAAGCTTCAAGGAAAGTCATTTTACTCAATCAGAGATGTTTCACTCTTTTGCAAATAAGAGTTCTCCAGTTTTTTTTACTGATTATGATAATTTATTTGGAACACTCCACACATTTTCTTATTCATTCAAGGATTCAAGAATATTAACTGCTATTGCACAAAGTAATCAAGTTTTAGATATAGATCTTGAAGAGTGGGTTAACGGAACAGATATCGATCAACATATTTTAACTGGGGTTATAGAAGAGGGAGGTAAATGAAATAATGTAATTGGAAAATGCGTTCTAATAATGGGAAATAAAATTATATGGGGGATTTTTTATGGGGCTCATTTTCCTAATTATTTTTATAATCCTAGTGCTCTTATTAGAAAAAATAATGGATAAGTTGCTTGGTGTGAAGGTGAAGGGGAAAATATCGGAAACTTCAGGCAAAAATATAAATCGATGGGGAAGAGCTATTATTCTAGTTATCTTTTTATGCTGTATTCCATTTGGTATTAACGAGGATGGATCCTTATCGAAGTGGTATTTTATGCTTTCTGGTACTTCATTCTTGGGTTTTCAAGCTATTCTTGAGTGGAAGTATTTGAAGGACTCAAAACAATATATTAGTACACTTATTTTTATGATTATATTTGTAGTTCTTATATATAATATAGAGAAGTTCATAAGAATTATAGGATTGAAGCAATCTATGTAAACAAATAGATTCTTTAGTTAAACACCGGAGACAGCAAAAAAGCTGTCTTTTTTCCATGGTATTAACAACAATCCTTACGAAAACAGATAAAAAGAGCCCCCGTCTGCTGAACATGTTCGGCACACGGGGACCCATTTTAATCATTAGGCTTCAATCGTGTCGGACGGTGAAGCGTTATTAGAGGATATTCGCTTTTCCTGCTGATCAAT
>NZ_CBDLAM010000358.1:0-1932 GCF_965301125.1 Anaerosporobacter sp.
ACAGAACATATAATAATAGGTGGCTTTTCACAGGGAGCACAAGTGGCTCTTGATATTGCCTTAAATAAAAATATTATACCTGTTAGTGGTTTTATAGTGCTTAATACCCCCAAAGCAGATGTTGAGGCTGACACTCTTCAAAATGCATGTACAAGAGGAATAAGAGGTATTGTAATAGCTGGAGAGAATGATAAATTTTTCGAAGATCAAAGAAAAATGATAACGTCATTTAATGAAGTTGGATTAGTGAGTAAGTTTAATGTTATAAAAAATCTAGGACATTGGTTTCCGAATGATCTGTCAGAACAAATTGATTCTTCATTAGAGTTTGTTATAAGTAAATAATCGTGGTTATATAAGTTAATATAACGCTAAGATAAATGAAATTGTGTTGCAAAAAAAATTTTTGTTCGTATAATTCAACTATGACAAAGATGTCGAGGAATTTATTCCTTGGCATCTTTTTTTTGTTACAATAGAAAAATTTAAATTATGCAATTCTGTTGTAGCTATTATTATGAAATGTAGCGGAGTTGTTTATGTTTAGGCTACAGGAAAAGGAGAAGAAGTTATGAATTCAGGAGATATTGCTTATGTATTAATTTGTAGTGCATTAGTACTCTTCATGACACCAGGTCTTGCATTTTTCTATGGAGGTTTAGTGCAACGTAAGAATGTCGTGAATACGATGATGGCTTGTGTAGCGATTATGGGGATTTCAATTGTTATGTGGGTGTTATTTGGTTATTCTTTAGCTTTTGGGGGGAATCATGGAGGAATCATTGGAGATTTCCGTTGGTTTGGTTTTGAAGGTGTAACAGGAGAAGCAGGACCTTATGCTAGTAATATTCCACATATCGCTTTTGCAATATTTCAAATGATGTTTGCTGTTATTACGCCAGCTCTAATTACTGGAGCTTTAGTAGGAAGAGTTAGATTTAAAGCCTTATTAATTTTTGTTGTCTTATGGTCAATAATTGTATACTATCCTATGGCACATATGGTATGGGGGGAAGGCGGATTATTAGCTAAACTTGGATCTGTAGATTTTGCAGGTGGTAATGTTGTTCATATTAGTTCTGGTGTAAGTGCATTAATACTTGCCATCATCCTTGGAAAAAGAAAAGGATATGAACATAATATTTACCGTATTCATAATATACCTTTTGTTACATTAGGAGCCGCTATCCTATGGTTTGGCTGGTTTGGATTTAATTCAGGAAGTGCATTAGGAGCTAATGGATTAGCAGCGCATGCATTTTTAACAACTGCAGTATCTGCAGCAGCCGCATTATTATCTTGGATGGCAATTGATTATATTAGTGAAGGAAAACCAACATTAGTTGGAGCATCTACTGGTTTAGTAGTTGGATTAGTTGCTATTACTCCTGGTGCAGGATTTGTACCTGTATGGGCTGCGTTTATTATTGGTGCTTTAGTAAGTCCAATCTGTTATTTTGGTGTTAAATTTATAAAAGGAAAATTAAAGATTGACGATGCTTTAGATGCTTTCGGATGTCATGGAATTGGTGGTATTTGGGGAGGTATTGCAACAGGGTTATTCGCAAAATCTTCTATCAATTCAGTTGCAAAATGGGATGGACTATTCTTTGGTGATATAAAATTATTTGTTGCTCAGATTGTAGGAATCTTAATTACAATTGTTGTAGCTTGTGTTGGTACTTTAATCTGTGTAGGTATTATTCGAATCTTTATGCCATTACGTGTAAGTGAGAAAGAAGAACAAATAGGTCTTGATATATCAGAACATGGTGAAAGTGCATATCCAACATTTACAGGATTGGATTCGTGAAAGGAGCAAGTGTCAATATGTTGATTAAAATTGAAGCAATAGTTCGAGAAGAGAAGTTAGAAGATGTTAAACAGGCTTTGAATGATATTAACGTTAACGGAATAACCCTATCTCAGGTT
>NZ_CBDLAM010000359.1:0-1930 GCF_965301125.1 Anaerosporobacter sp.
TTTCTAATATAAAAAAATCTAATCGTAAAAATTCAGCTGGCAAGACGGTCAAAGTTCGAGCAAAGATTTCAACAAAAGGTGTAACTGATGCTGATCAATTAACTGCTATAAAATTATATAACGCCTATGTCGATGAATTAAAGACCAATACTGCTCTTCTAGCCGAGGAGCAAGAAAAATATAATGGATATGTAAAAGAAACTCCACGAACAAAACTTAATAACAATATAGCTGCTTACGACGATAAGATTGGTTGGAAACAAAATGAGCAACAAGACGTTCTAAATAAAATAGCCGAAATTGAAGCAAAAGGTGGGCAGGTAACAAAAGACTTATATGATAGTTTAATCGGATATCAAAATGATGAGTTGGCTTACTGGAAAAAAGAAAAAGATTTGGCGATTGCTGCCGCTGCGTCTGAGAAAGAAAAAAATGGATACTCAACTTATTGGTACGAGCTTCAAGATATTATTCAAGGGGCGCAAGATGAAATATCTGGAATTAACGTGTCTATTAAAGAAAACGAGCAACTAATCAATGAATTGTCTTGGAATGCTTTTGACAAAGGTATTACTAAAGTTGATAAAATGCAAGAAGAGCTTGATTCCCTTAGTGACTTAATTGATGAAGATAATCTTACATTAACTGACTCAGATGACAACTTCCTAGGTTTAAGCGATGACGGTTTGGCTAAAATGTCTTTATTACAATTAGGGCTTGCTAGTTCCACAGAAGAAGTAAAGGCATTGCAAGCTGAAATTAATAAATTAAATAAACAGTATGCAAATGGTGAGGTTAATGAGGCTAATTATACATCAAGACTCGATTCGTTGAACTCTCAGTTGCGAACGGCTGTAAGTCAAACTAATAGCTATAAATCCGCCATTCAAGATTTAGTTACTGTAATCAAAGATGGTGAAATTGATGCCCTTAACAATAAGTTAGATGCTTACAAGGAATTAATCGACGTACAAAAAAAGGCTTTGGATAATGAAGAATCACTACGTAAATACGAGGATTCAATTTCAGATAACACAAAAGACCGAGAAAAAATTCAAAACAGAATTAATGAGTTGACTCGTGCTGCTAATTCAGGTGATAGAGAGGCGCAAAACGAATTAAAAGATTTGCAAGATGAATTAGCTAAAAATCAAAAAGAGTTAGATGATCTTCAATATGACAGAAAAATAGAATTACAACAAGACGCTCTTGATGAGTCATATGACGAGTATGAAAAAATGATTAATAATCAGATTGATGCCTTAGAAGATTATTATGACAATCAGGAACAGCTTATATTAGACGCCGCCAATTTAACAGAAGATAAATTTACAGAGGTGTATAATAACTTATTAGAATTAGCAAAATCTAATAATATTTCAATATCGACTGATTTAAAGACAAACCTTGAATCTATGATGTCACAGCTTGGATTAACTTCTAGCTACACATCGGATTCATTGATAGCTAATGGCAACACATCGACAAGTTCAGGCAATAATTCTGATAGTAGCACATTAAAGAAACAGTTGAGAGCAATTATGGATAGTGGAACTGGATCAAAAACAAGTTCTAGTGATTTAAATAAATACATCAAAGGAACGCTTGGTGGTAAAAATATATCATATGCTCAAATGGTTCAAATGGCTAAATTATTAGGTGTATCGGGTATTTCTAGTTCAAAAGATGTTGAAGGCAATGACTCTAACAAGAACAAAATATTAAAAGCACTAAAGAAAATTGGTAAATTTAAAACTGGTGGAATTGCTAAGATTGATAACCCTAATCCACTACTCCAATCATTGACTGGTGAACATGGATTTGGTCTTATTCAGAATGGAGAAGGTTTAGTCAGTCCTTCAGATACGTTGATTATGAAGGATTTATTTGCAAATCTACCAAGTATAAACAACCTTGTAAGACTAACTGA
>NZ_CBDLAM010000360.1:0-1902 GCF_965301125.1 Anaerosporobacter sp.
ATCTTCAGCTCCATAAGTAGATTGTGTTTCTGTTGATGCTTTTAGCGCAATTTTATATGGTGAATAAGCATGAATAGATACTGCTACATTATCATCATTTGGTACTACCATAGCAGAAATCTTCTCAGAATCTGCTGCTGCACAATAAGTAGGCATCATTACAAGTCTCTTATCATTGTTGCCACCAGTTGCACGCATTACAGAAAGTATTTTTGCATTATATTCATTTACTACATTATAATATTCTGCAGTACCAGTCCAGTCTTCTTCATATCTTGGTTCATTTATAGTTTCAAAAATTAATTTATCACTATAATCTTTAAAGTAATCTGAAACTTGTTTCCATATAGCACTACCTTCATTAATAACGCTCTCTTTGTCTGCTTCATTAAATTCATCTTGTATTTCATTATGGTGAATATTAATAATTGCATACATATCGTTCGCAAGAGCATAATTCACAACAGTTTCAATACGTGCCATATATTCTGGATCAATAGTATAGTTAGAATCAGTATAATTCTCATCCCATCTTACTGGAATACGAACAGTATTAAATCCTTCTTTTTTTATCTCATCAATCATTTTTCTTGTTGTTACAGGATTACCCCATCCGGTTTCTCCACCAGCAGATTCTAAACTATTTCCTAAGTTCCAGCCTACTTTCATATCTTTCACTAAATCCATAGCAGAAAGTCCTCTCATTGTTGTTGGATGCTTATAATCATCTGGGAACTCTGGTTCTGGTGCTGTTGCTTTAATATATTGATATTCTGATAATATAATATCTGCTGTAACACTTGTAATCTTATGGAGATAGTTTACTTTTTCTGTTTCATCTTTGGGCAAATAATCATTTAATAAAATTTGTGTATTGTTTCCAGTAAGTCCCCAAGAAACTTTTGATGCTAAATTCGATTCTGAATAATCTTTGTTTAAATTAATTATAAGATCATCATAACCATCTGCTTTAACTGTAATTGTACCAACATGGAACTTTAATATGTTTGAATCTCCATCACCAAGATGTCCATCAACAATATTTATACCAAAGTTGGCAGTACTATTTGAGCTTTCTAATGTATTGGTATTATTGTTAGCATTGATAGTTGTAACATCCTGATATACTAAACTAGAAGTATCTCCAATATTCATCCAGTTCCAATCATCAGTGTTTTGTGCAAATGCCATAGCATAAATCTTTGTCACAGCACCCTTTTCTGTATAGATAGTTGTCCCTGTTGATGGTGTTGATGGCGTTGCTTTAGTATACTCATATTCTGATAAAGTAATATCTGCTTCAACACTAGTAACTTTGTGAAGATAGTTCACTTTTTCTGTTGAATCTGTTGGTAAATAATCATTTAATAAAATCTGAGTGCTATTTCCAGTAATCCCCCAAGCAACAGTTTCTGCTAAATATGATTCTGAATAATCTTTGTTTAAATTAATTATAAGATCATCATAACCATCTGCTTTAACTGTAATTGTCCCAATATGGAATTTTAATGTACTTGAATCCACTGATGCAAGATTTCCATCAGAAATATTTATGCCAAAATTTGCAGTATCATTCAAGCTCACTAATGCATCTGTAGTAGTGCTAGCATTAAAATTTGTCACATCCTGATATACTAAACTAGAAGTATCTCCTATACTCATCCAAGCCCAGTCATCAGTATTCTGTGCAAAGGCACTGGCATAAATCTTTGTTGATTCTCCTTTTGTCACGCTGATAGATTCTGTCGCAGCGTATACTTTCAACGAAGTATTTCCAATAGCACAAGTGAATAACATGACTAAAAACATCAATAACGATGTTATTCGTTTTTTCTTTCTCATCCTAAATCATCCCTTTCATTTATTTTTATGAAAATTTTTTCTAATATATATGCATAAATA
>NZ_CBDLAM010000361.1:0-1869 GCF_965301125.1 Anaerosporobacter sp.
ATAAGTAGTATTGATTTTATTATATATTTTATACTAAATTACTATATTTAGAAACAATAATTATGCACTTTGACTATGCTTTTACCTTATATGCCCACTAAAATTACTTAATTTAATGACTAAATAATTATCAATTGATTAATTCAGCCTTTTATTTTATAATTAACAGTATAATATTCGTTCTGTACTATATTTTAATTAATATTTCTCATAATTTTAGGGACTATATGATTTGCACTCATACAAATGATCGAGGTGTCTTATGAATTACTATGAAAACTTTTTAGCTTCACTGCTTTCTTATTCCAAATTACCAAATGATTTAGATATTTCATTTATCATGCCCAATTATCCAAGATACAATATTTCAAATCACCCCTCCTTCATATATGCAGGTGGAGAAATCACAATATCATTCCCATTTTTCTGCGAATCCTCCGGCTTTTCTTCTTACTTACTACTATTTACTTTAGCCGGAAGTTCAACTATCACTATTAAAGATGTAAGCTACCAGTTACAAGAAAACAGCTTATTTTTCTTAGATTGAAGCTTGCCTTTTAAGATCAATTCCTATAATAATAACTGGAAATTTCATATATTGTATTTAAAAGAGGATTTCGTTAATCTATACTTTTCAATATTTAATGAAAATAATACTTTTACCTACGATGTTAAACCTTATTCTTGTGTCACCACGTGTTTTGAGAAAATCATCAGGCCAAACATGTCAAATACGGTTTTATCAAACCTTTATGAAACAAAATGGCTTACTGAGATACTTACAGAAATTTGTATATTTGAAAAAAATCAAGATAATCCAGATGATTCTATACCAAAATACATAAAAAAATCTAAAGCTATTCTTGACAGTCAAATCACAAAGTCGTTCTCACTTGATGAGTTAGCTGAGGAATTACAAGTTAATAAATATCGTTTATGCCGTGAATTTTCAAAATACTACAAAATGCCACCTCTTCGTTATCTTAACCATAAGAAAATGGAGAAAGCAAAAGAACTGCTCTTCGGAACTAACCTTACAATAACAGAAATCAGTACAAAACTTGGTATAGAAAATGTGAATCACTTCATTCAATTATTTAAAAAAGAAACAGGAGCTACCCCGCTAGCTTATAAGCAGGAAGCTCCAGCATCTATACGTGAATTACACTCTCCTTACAAACTAAATGACCACGACCAATAAATATTCCAGATTTGTAATTCTTATTTTCTATCTTCTTTATTATAGTACTAACGGTAAAGCGTGCCATTTCATGAATATCTACTTCGTAAGTAGTTATCCCTATATCGCATAATCCTGGATATAGGTAATTATCAAAACCAACTACTGAAACATCCTTTGGTACGCTTAAACCGTTTGCTTCTAAACATTTAATTACATAACTTGCTGTTAGATCACAATTGCAAACATATGCAGTTGGCATCTCTTCTACTATTAGTTTCTTACTATCGATTTCAACCTTACCAGTTTTCGTATCTCTATCTTCTACTAACCATTCAGGTTTTATTGTCAAACCATGTTCCATCATTGCTTTTGTAAATCCAAAATAACGATCGGTAATACTATCTGTTGCCAGTACAGTCCCAACAAAACCTATCTTCTTATGTCCCATATCAATAAGATAATTGGTTAATACATACGAACCAAGATAACTGTTCGAGATAACTGCATCACATGATTGTTTATCATCATAAAAATCCATGTATACAGTTGGTAGAGTTGATACTTCCTTTATCATTTTTAGATATTCATCTTTCATTTTACCTATTACGATTATTCCATTTACCTTTTGTTCTTGTATTAATTTAGGTAAAATGTTATTTTCTTCATCAGCCTACCTAATAAATTGT
>NZ_CBDLAM010000362.1:0-1867 GCF_965301125.1 Anaerosporobacter sp.
GATAATTATAGGAGGATAATAAATTATGGCTATTTACGGTGTATTTGAAAGTACGAATATGAAATCTACAAAAGGGGCAGAAAGAATCTTTGATTGCGTAAGCGATGTTGTAATTGAGAATGGAACATTTGGTTATTTAAACGGATTAGCTACTGGTGAATCAGTGGTATACAACTTCGCAAAAGGTACAAGTGCAGGTAAGACTATAGTTGTTGTTGATCAGCCAGCTTGGACTGAGGATGAAAGTTTACGTTGAAAGCAGAGAAAGGATCAATTTACAATTCCAGCCGGTACTAAATTTAGAGTAAGAGTAGTCGCTCTTAACGACGAATTTGCAATTAACAGTGCTACTGTTACGGCTGCTACTGTTACAGCTTTAGTTACTGGCGCTTACTTAACAATCGATGCTACAACTGGTGAATTAGTTGCAAAGGCTACAGCCACAGCTACACCTATTATGGAAGCCACTGTTATGAGAAAACGTATACAAGGAGCAACATTAGTAACTAGCGCAAACACTTATGGTTATTCTACCGAGTTGTTTGAAGCAAAGATTACAACATTAGCTTAATCGAATTATAAGAAGGAGGAATATAAATTATGTACGGAAGTAAATTAAATTTTTCTAAGGAGCAGTTATCTGCTTACGATCTAACTCTTGATTTAGCAAGAGGGGATTTCTCACTACATATCGACAATGAAAAACTTTCTAAGGTAGATTTAGAGAATTATCTTAGAGAAAAAATCAATAAAGACATTCTTCAAGGCAAGACCTTGTTTCAGGCTTATAGACGAAATAATTTGGTATTATTCGAGATTATGGAAGAAATCACAAACATCACTATTGGAGAAAACGTAATAAATTCACCATTTATTGATGCATTTGTTGAATTTAAAAACAGAAATTTAGGAGACAAAACTGCATTCTATTCAGGAGGTGGATTATTATCAGTTGCTAGTTTCGCTGGTAATCACTGGGATACAAATAGACAAGCTCTTGATGTAGGGCAGGAAGTTACTCTTCCATCTGAGTGGATTTATATTCATTGTTTTGATGATTTAGAGAGATTTTTAATTGGCATTAACGGGCTTGAAAGAATTATGGACAAGATTTATAAGTCCGTAAATAAGTATATTCAGGATAGATTATATGCTCAGTTTCAGAATGTTGCTAATTCTGTTCCTTCAGAGTTTTCTAAATCTGGAAATAGTGAAGAAGCTGTTGGTGCATTAGTAGATTTGGTACAAGCTGCTGGTGGATATAGTTCTATCACAATCGCTGGTACAAAGGGTGCTTTAAGAAAAGTTGCATCTGTAGTTCCTGATAAGATGTTCTCAAATTCTCAGAAAGAAGCAAAAGCAAATACCGGTTCTATTGGCACATGGGAAGGTAATAATCTTATGGTTATTCCTCAGACACTCAAATCTGGCACTTTCCAACTTGCTCTTGATGATTCTAAGATTTTTATTCTCGGTGGAGATGTTAAACCTATTAAACTTGAGTTTATTGGAGATACTCGTTCAGATATTGATACAGAAGGCAAAAACAACAATGACGCAAGCGTTGATGTTCAAATTCAAACAAAGTTAGGCATGGGATTATTACTTCCTCCTTACTTTGGAGTATTTACATTTGCATAAATAAAAATATAAGTAAAAAGGTGGTTTTGAGTTAATGGCTAATAATAGCACAAATAAAAAGACCGCAACTACAACAATTGATACTACCGTGGATAATTCTGCGGTAGTTGAAACTGCCAAAGAAGTTGTTGCGACTAAAACTGTTACAAATATAAATCCATTAAGAGACGATGATGAAATAATTATTACATCTTTAATCCCTAATGTTTCATATAAAGATACAAAG
>NZ_CBDLAM010000363.1:0-1864 GCF_965301125.1 Anaerosporobacter sp.
GTATTTGCACTGTGTGTGATGAGTGGCTGAATTATCAAAATTATGCATCATGGTATGAAGAAAACTTTTATTCAATAAAAGGAGAAAGGGTTCATCTAGACAAAGACATTCTTGTTAAAGACAATAAAATATACTCACCGGATACATGCATTTTTGTACCGCAGAGAATTAATATGATATTTATGACAAAATCCAGAAATACAGACTGTGATCTACCGACTGGAATTAGAAGAACTCCTCGTGGATTTAATGCGACCTATAATACAAAATATCTTGGTGTTTTTAGTAACTTGGAAGAAGCAGTCAAAATATATATTGAAAAAAGAATACATATTAAACAAGTTGCGGAAGAATACAGAGACAGAATACCAGATAAGGTCTATAATGCGTTGATTAATTGGTGAAGGCGTGATGCCAAAACAAACTTCTATATGAGAAAGGGGAATGAGATATGTCACAATACGAAGTACACGCTGGGGAATTAATGAAAGTAGATAAGCTAGATGCGACAACACCAGAAGAATGGTGTGAAGAATATTGTAAAGAAAATGGGATAGAGAGTCTAGATTATTACGATACATGGGAAGAATGTTTTAATAGTGAATTCTCAGGAGAATTTATAACACACAAGAATGATGTATACAGAATTCTCAGAGATACAAAATGTACGGGTAATGATATTTTTTATGCAAGTGAAGATTCACCTAAAAAGATTAATTATGTACTTAGTTATTACAATGGTGGTTGCGGATTTAGTGAAGCAATAACCGAAGCTTTGGACAATATGAAATAAGATTTTGGTACGACTTAAAAAAGAAAGGAATGAATAGTATGACACAAACACAAATTGAAGATGATGTTTATTTTCAACAGGCTGGATTGAATGTAAGTGGAGTTTATGTAAACGCTGAGTTTATTAATATTAAAGTGGATCGAGAGTTGAATGAAGAACAATTGAAAGAGTTGGGAATAAAGATATTGGATTTGTGTAAATCTTATGAACCAATTAATAATGTCATTACGGATTACAAACATAAATATATTCAAAACAGTGGTTGGGATATAGGGTACAAATAAATAAGAGTTTGCTACGACTTTTTAGGAAAGAAGGTGAGTCATGTTAAATAGTTATGCTGCTGGTGGCAAAGCAAATGTAAATAATTCAATTAAAATTAATGCTGTTAATGGGAATATCTTAAAGAATTATCAGAAAAGTTTTTTCAAAAGATTTAAACTAGATAGCAACTTAGCTACGCAATTATTTGATGAGGATCTTCCTCATTTGAGTAAATATACAATGGATTATTCTTATGATTATAGAGGGTATAATAAAGAAGAGAAACGACCTGTAACAATAATTCAGATGATGATGTGTGGAGAGTCTGAAGTGATAGCAGAGATTATGTGGAAAGATGATTTTGATGCTATGTTTGTATAATCATATAAATGTACAGCTCTATATTAATTAATGAAAGGAAGAAAACATGAGTGTAGATAAAAATGTATATACAATATTAGGTTATGATTTGCAGGAGCATAGAGATGTGATTTTATCAGATGAGTTTTACGATAGTGAAAGATATGATGAGTTAACATGTAATCAAGTTAAAGGAGAGATTCAATTATTCACCGATCCTATGAGTGGAGATCATTTGTTTTTGGGATATATAGTAGGAGCGATTACGTCAGATTACGGGGACAATGTGTATACATCTAACCCTTGGGACTGGGAAGAATTTAAGTGCAGGGTTGACGAGGTATTGTATGAAGTTTATCCTTATAGGGGAATTTGTATTCCACAATATATAACTTTTGCAGAATATAGATAAGCTAAAATATTCAATACAAATAATAAATTAAAATA
>NZ_CBDLAM010000364.1:0-1859 GCF_965301125.1 Anaerosporobacter sp.
ACTTTAAGTCATATTGATGAACAGAAAGTTTTATCTGCCTATAAGGAAAATGTTTTATCGAAAGCTCGTGCTAATAATTTAAATGAAGAAGATATTGCATACATCGAGGAAGATTTAAGATCTCCATGTACACAAGAAATTGCTGTATTTAGAGAATTTGCTTCTATCGTTGATCGATGCGAAAACGAAGTTGTTGTTATTGATACTGCACCAACGGGCCATACTTTATTATTACTTGATTCGACCCAAAGTTATCATAAGGAAGTACAACGAACAATGGGAGATACCCCTGAATCTGTTAAAAAGCTATTACCTAGACTACGTAATGAACATGAAACATCTGTAATAATCGTTACTTTAGCTGAAACTACACCAGTTTATGAAGCTTTACGATTAGAAGAAGACTTAAACAGAGCTCATATCCATTGTGGTTGGTGGGTAATAAACGCTTCCCTATACAAAACCAAAACAGAAAATTCGTTATTAAAAGCAAAGGCAAATAATGAAATCCTATGGATTAATAAAGTTTTTGAACATACGAATGGAAAAGTTGCTATAACAGAATGGTCAAAAGACGATGTAAAAGGCTCTAAGTTAAAAGCTCTTTACTTTTAAAAAAGAAGATTGGAGATATAAAACTATGGATACTAATAATAATTCTAGTGGAATCAGCTTCTTCGAACGTTATTTATCAATCTGGGTAATCCTTTGTATGATTATTGGTATACTAATTGGTAAATATTTACCCGGGATACCACGTTTACTAGGAAAATTTGAATATGCAAACGTCTCTATACCAATCGCTTTTTTAATATGGTTAATGATTTATCCAATGATGATGAAAGTAGACTTCAAAAGTATAAAAGACGTTGGACGTAATCCAAAAGGCTTGTTCGTAACATGGGTTACCAACTGGTTAATTAAACCTTTTACTATGTTTGGTATCGCATACCTGTTTTTCTATATTATATTTGGTAATTTAATTTCGCCTGAACTTGCTAAAGATTACTTATCTGGCGCGGTTTTACTTGGAGCAGCTCCTTGTACAGCCAAGGAGTTTGTAAGGAGCCATTTAACCAAAGGAAACCCTGCATATACGGTAGTTCAAGTAGCGACCAATGATTTGCTTATCTTAGTTGCATTTGTTCCTATCGTTAAATTCCTCTTAGGAGTTTCTGATGTGTCAGTCCCATGGGATACCTTGATTTTATCTGTAATACTATTTGTTGTAATACCTCTGGTAGGAGGTATCTTCACTAGAATGATGGTAATAAAGAAAAGAGGAGAAGATTACTTTAAAAATACGTTTATACAAAAATTCAATAATACTACTATAATAGGGCTTTTATTAACCTTGATTATCATATTTTCATTCCAAGGTGAGATTATTCTAAAAAATCCTACTCATATTGTACTTATCGCAATTCCTTTAATTATACAGACAGTTTTTATTTTCTTTATTGCTTATATTACATCAAAATTATTGAAGTTACCTCATGATGTCGCTGCACCTGCAGGTATGATAGGTGCATCCAACTTCTTTGAATTGTCTGTGGCAGTGGCTATTGCTTTATTTGGTGCAACATCACCAGTTGCTTTGGCAACAATTGCAGGAGTGTTAGTAGAAGTTCCAGTTATGTTGTTACTTGTTAAGTTTGCGAACAGTACTAAAAAATGGTTTTTATAAATTAATAAAAAATTATAGATTGGAGAATGAATATGAGTAAATTAACAATTTTTGAACCAGCTATGTGTTGTGAAACAGGTTTGAGTGGAGTTGGAGTAGACCCTGAGTTACTCAGAATATCAACAATAACAAATACACTAAAAAAGCAAGGTATTGAAGTAGAGCGTTATAA
>NZ_CBDLAM010000365.1:0-1839 GCF_965301125.1 Anaerosporobacter sp.
AACTAGTCAAGTCCACATCTCCATTATTATCTAAACTTTTTTCAAGCATACACGACTTACACGCAGGAACTCTCCTTGTGAGTGAATAAATCTCGCTGTTACTAGCATAGAATTCTGAATATCTTTTTTCTTTTTTACAAATGGCACATGTTTGTTTGCCATTTGGTATATTGTTTGTTGGCAAATTGCCACCTCCATTTAAGTGAATAACCCCTCAAGATAGAAGAGTAGTCAAAACAAGACTTATAGTTTCAACACCATAGGTCTAATATTTAATATAAAATTCTCATTTGCTACTATAATTAGAAAAGGCGTAGCAATAGCCACGCCTTAATACAAGAATAGAAGAGTATCTAATCACATCTATCGCACATAAATAATCCTTCTTTCTTTTAATTTAGTTGAACATATTTAATCGTTTCAATTTTACCATCTGATAGTACAAATATTGTTTGGCTTGCCACAGTAGCGCAGCCAAAGTTAGTACTATAGTCGTTATATCCGCTCAAACATCCTCCTGATACTATATACCTACCTCTGTTTTCAGAAATTACCCTGTGATTGTGTTCATGTCCTTTAATCATAATGTCATAAAATTCTTCATCCATAGATATATCGTTTTTAAGATCCTGTTTATCGTCTTTAACGCCCTTGTCACCATGTTTTGCTTTTATTAGTAACCCACAAATTTCTTTAACAATTTCTTTGTCAGTATGAGATCTGTTAACAACCGTAAGTCTTGACATATTTGCTAATTCAGAATATTTCTTTATTTGCTCTCTGATTATAGTATCAGCATTGTCTCCGTCTAAGTTAGCGGAGTAGTCTCCATTTATTCTGTCATGATTCCCACAAATACTGTCATATTCAACATTACAATTTTTGCACAAAGCTACTAGGAGCCTAAATATTATTTCAATAGCATGATTTATTTGTTGAGATTGATTAAACTCACAAAATTGAGATTGATTTTTTCTCATGCTTATATGCTCAATCATATCGCCGGTATTGATTACGTATATTTTTTTGACATTATATAAGTCTATGTATTTATAACACTCTGAAATTAATTGGTTTACTCGAAGATTAGCAGTTTCCCAATTAAAATAATTTCCTTTGCAATTATTTATAATATAGCCAATGTGCCAATCAGTTATATGCACAATCATTTCGTATTCACTAGACTCATTTAATTCAACATGACAATATTCTGGTACATTTACCACGAATCCATTATCTTCTTGGATTGCAGCCAATTCTTCCGCTATAGATATAGATTTAATGAATTCATTTTTAAACTTATTTAGCTGTCTATTTTCACTTTGCACCTGCTTTTTTAACAGGTAGTGTTCCCCTATAAGTTCTTTTGCTTTTGCTATTTTAGTATCAGAAGAGGAGTTTAATAAGCCTTTCCATTTTAGATATTCAGAAACAAAAGCTCCACCATAAATTGTCTGAGATGCTTTTCTAATAGTGTCGTAATGCATATCTATTTTAAACATATCTTTGATTTCACTAAAATCGTAATCGTTTAATCCGAGTTGTCTTTTAGAAATTAAATCAAGTGATTCTTCGTATTGATCTAATGTTAATCCGTATTTGGAGATTTCTTTCTCAAAATTATAAATACTTTTCATTCCTTTCATTTCTCCAAGATAGGAGAGTAGTAGTGTATTTTTGTATATATTGGTTGATTTTTAATTATAATTTTAGTAATTTACAACATACCAATTTAGAGTGTTGTGTGATAGAGTATATTTGAGATAATTTACGTAAAATTGGAATAAAAAAATATAAAAATAAAGAGCTACAAGTGATTCAGTACTTGTAGCTCTTTGC
>NZ_CBDLAM010000366.1:0-1808 GCF_965301125.1 Anaerosporobacter sp.
TGTTGGTGGTGTTAAGTTTTATTTGGGCCGCGGTAATTTTAGTATTTCTAATAAACATTTTTGTTTTGGATCATAGTTATATTCTTTTTTAGTACCATCCTTAAAGACTACATCATATAGTTCAGATTCATCATTAAAAATCACTAAAAAAACTACACCCCATACTAAATAAGTTCATAGTATAGGGTGTAGTTTCCTATTAAAATGTATTTAAAATCAAACAACTATTTTCTCATAATCGTTCCACCGCCAACAATATAGTCATCCTTATAGAAAACGACTGCTTGTCCTGGTGTAATTGCACGTTGTGGTTCTTCAAAGATACATTCTAGCTCATCTTCTCCAACTTTTTTAATTGTGCATTTTGCGCCTTTATGGCTGTATCTGATCTTAGCTTCAACTTCCATACTACCTTCTAGATCTTCTATTGCCATAAAGTTAAGATTATTCGCATATAACTTGTCTGAAAATACTTCTTCATTGGACCCGATAACAACTTCATTTGTCTCAGGACGAATCTCAAGTACGAATGCAGGATGACCAAGACTTAGATTAAGTCCTTTTCTTTGACCAACTGTATAATGGGTAATTCCTTTGTGTTTTCCAATTACTTCACCTGCAGAGTTTACGAAATTTCCTGGCATAATCTTTTCACCAGTGTTTTCTTCAACAAACTTTGCATAGTTATTATCTGGAATAAAACAGATTTCCTGGCTATCTGGTTTATTGGCAACACGTAGGTTAATATCCTTTGCAATCTCACGAATCTCATCCTTAGTAAATTCACCTACTGGCATCAAGGTATGAGATAGTTGATATTGCGTTAAATTATATAGAGCATATGTCTGATCCTTTGCGGCAGTTGCTGATTTACGTAACGTAAATCTTCCATTCTCCAACTTAAGAACTCTGGCATAATGTCCAGTTGCAATGTAATCCGCTCCAATGTCTAAAGAACGTTTTAATAAAGATTCCCACTTTACATAACGATTACATGCAATACATGGATTTGGTGTACGACCTTGCAGGTACTCGTTCACAAAATAATCCATAACATTTGCTTTAAATTCTTTTTTAAAATTCATAACATAGTATGGAATATCAAGTGATTGTGCAACTCTTCTTGCATCATCAACGGCACTAAGACCACAACATCCACCTTCGGTTTCTTGTGTGAAATGGTCTTCATCTTGCCAAATCTGCATTGTTACACCAATGACATCATATCCTGCTTTCTTTAATAAATGGGCAGCCACTGAGGAGTCAACTCCTCCTGACATACCTATTACAACTTTTTCTTTCATTAGTATTCTTCTGCCTCTTCTTCTTCTCCTTCGTGAATATCTGATTTTGGTTTTTCTAATCCTTCAATTTTCATACCGTTTTTCTCAGCATAATCCCAAAGTGCTGCATGGATTGCTTCTTCTGCAAGTAGGGAGCAGTGTACTTTAACTGGTGGAAGTCCATCAAGAGCATTCATAACTGCTTTGTTTGTTACTTGTAATGCTTCTTGTACTGTCTTACCTTTCACTAATTCAGTAGCCATACTGCTTGTAGCAACCGCTGCTCCACAACCAAATGTTTTGAATTTACAGTCTCTAATGATGCCTTCGTCGTCGATATCAAGATACATCCTCATGATATCTCCACATTTAGCATTACCAACCGTTCCAACTCCACTTGCGTTTTCTATTTCACCGACATTTCTTGGGTTGCTGAAATGATCCATAACTTTTTCACTGTACATTTTAATTTCCTCCAAATCATCTAATCTAGTAGTTGCCCCTAACTTTATAACTCAGATAAAC
>NZ_CBDLAM010000367.1:0-1793 GCF_965301125.1 Anaerosporobacter sp.
ATAATCAACTGTTACAACCTTCATAGACTTATTGTGTTATACAATTACTTATTCTTCTCCTGCAATAGAAAATCCATCTGCTTTTGCCTTCTCGATATTAAAATCTTGATCTAGATGCATCAATGTAATCTTTTTCTTCTGATCTGCTGGCATGTCTTTTGTTAATTCAAGATATTTATTATAATGAAAATGTACGGTCGCACCCTTGTTAGCAGTTACTTCATGACAAATATAATTAAACGCATACGTATTCATTAACTTCTCATTAAATTCACAAGTATCACCACTATAGAAAAAACTAAATTCATCTCTTAATGAAAACTCTAAGCTAAAACAATTTGTTTCATTATTATAATTTAACTCATCTGTATGATGAGTTGGATCGAATATATACTCAGGCTGTTTTTCATACCCATCAATATATAACTCATCCCAACGATTAATGAATAATGTGTACATATCTTGCTTAATTCCCTGTATCGTTAAGAGCTCATTAATAGACTCTGACGGAAAGTATACACAAACTTTGCTACGATCCATATTGAACGCTTTAATGTATAAGTATGCAATTAATGTTCCTAAACTTCCTACGTGATCACTATGAAGGTGTGTTATGAATATATTTACTCTAGTCTTTCCATTGAATAAATTTTTATTAATTAATTTAGCAAATACATCCTCACCTGCATCTATTATAAAAAGCTCGGTACCTAATTCAAAATAAGCACTTGTATTACCTCTTTCAGTATTAAAGGCTCCTCCTGTCCCTAAAAATGTAAGCATCTTATATCTCCTTTACTCCTAAAAATCTATTCTGAATTGGCTATAACCTTTGTTAAGAAGGAACCCAATCCTTTCTTTTTTCTCTCTTCTTTTTTTGATTTATTTTTCATCATATTTTTAGAATCCAAATCTTCCATTATGTGTTCCACTTGGTCATCATCAATATCATTTTCTAATATTATTCCTGAATTAGTAGCCCCATTCTCATCTTCATCATCAATTATAGTTCCGTAAGATTCCTTCAGTCTCTCTCTATAATTTTCAGACATAATCTCTTTATATTCAGCTAACTCATCACGGCCACTACTACAACCATGTACTTGTTCATTCAAAGACATCATCTTTTGATCAAGATAACTAACAATATCTGCACACTCTTTTAGTTCCTTACGTATACCTTCTGGTGCATTTCCTTCATATTTGTAATAAATCTTATGTTCTAAACTTGCCCAAAAATCCATAGCAATAGTACGAATCTGTATCTCAACTTTTGTATCAATAACTGAATTTGATAGGAATATTGGTACAGATACAATCATATGATAACTTGCATAGCCATTTTGCTTTGGTTGCATAATGTAATCTTTTATTTTTAGCACTTTAATATCATTTTGTTTTGCTATTAAATCAGCAATTCGATAAATATCTGAAGTAAATGAACATATAATTCGTATCCCTGCAATATCATTTACATACTTAACAATATTTTCAACTGTTAGTTCTTTCCCTTTATGTCGAATCTTCTTTGCTATACTTTCTGGAGACTTCACTCGAGAAGTGATGTGTTCAATTGGATTATATTGATGAGCAAGTTTAAATTCACCATTCAGAATTTCAAGTTTAGTATTAATTTCTTTTAATGCAGAATTATATAGTAATAGCGCGTTACTCCATTCTTCTGCTTCATCATAAAAAATTGGTAATTCCATATTTGCACCCTCTTCTTGCTGCACTTATTAGATACATATATTTCCTTTAAATCTCTGTTTTTAGTATCATTTCATTTCACG
>NZ_CBDLAM010000368.1:0-1788 GCF_965301125.1 Anaerosporobacter sp.
TTTTGTGTCCAATTCATATTGATGATATGCATATTTATTATCAATATAAACAATTGCTCTTTCGTTTTGTGTATAAACATGACCGTCATTTGTCATTATACCAAAATTCTTTTCACCTACGTAACCAATTCTATCAATTGATGATGAGAGGTTATCTGCCGAAACACCATAAACTGGTTTATTAGCATCCAAACCCGAGAAAAACGGCCAATCAACATCTGGATAACCACCCCAGTCACTATAATCTGTATTTTTGATATGAGTTTTCGTATACCAAAGAGGTAAATTTAGCCCTAATAGTCATCTCTTGACGAGATATAAAACTAATCTATCTCCTTAAATAAATTTTCTTCAGCAAATTGCAAATAGATATTAAATTCATCTTCTCCAAATCAATATTCCTTCATATTCTTAGAAAAATGTAATTTCATTGCATACGCATATATTACCCCCTTATGACTAAATGGTCCACAAAATGTACAATAGCATTATCTGGTGTGATTAAATCATAACCTTCTACTGCCCATGAATCAGAACTATTTTTTACAAGGCTATATATATCTTCACTACTCATATTACTAAATGCTTCTATTTGTTCATCCATACTTAATTTCTTAAATTTAATATATACTGAAGAACTACCACCCTTACCTCCATTATTAAGAAAATCCTCCATCGTAATATTTTTATAGACAACACCATCAACATTATCAAGATGTTCATCCAGTTCATTCACGATATTTTTCGATGTCCTTATCTGTACCCAAATGGCAAATTTCGACCTAGAGTCTATCAGTAAATCTACATGGATTTCCCTACGGAAGCCATTCCGATTTAATGATAGACAAGGAAAGGTGTTGGTATGTCCTTATGTGGAGACATAATTAAATACATCCCTTCATGATATTCCAAACTTTTTTTGTTTCTTCATTAAACTTTTCATTTAATTTATTTCTCATTTCGCAATTTTCGTCATATATAATAAAGTCACTCAAGCCTCCTCTTGAAGCAAATAGACGCTTATAACTATCAACAAGATATTGCATTTTTTCATCATCATTTTCATCTGAATCAATACACTTCACTTGTCCCATAAGTATATCCAATATTCCGTTATATTGTCCGTATCCATACCTTTGTACTAATTTTCCTATTTCAATATATGCTGTTCGTAATTGTAAAGTTTCATCATTCATCAACACTCTATACATCTCCTACTTCAAAGTTATTTTTTCTACAACATCAAATGTCCATGGTGCATCTATATATGTCTGCATAATATTATATCCGCCTACATATGCACCCCCTTGCGGTCCTACAGGTCCAGTGTACACCGTCGTACCTTTTGGTATTTTGATAGCATATACGTTATCTATATAGGAACTAGCTTCCCATGCACCAGTTTTAGGATCAATCCAATGTATTTTAACAGCTGTATCAATTCTTACATTAACAACAGATGTCAGTGGCTCACTTGTAAACCATCTTCCATATGGGTTCTGTGAATTTCCTGCACGATACATTATTATATCTTCTTGCAACACCTCCGCATTATATCTTCCACCATAAAAGTTCTTTGCAGGTTGACTTGGCATCTCAGCTAACGGTCCCGGATTTTCTATCATATTAAACTCATACTTTCCAATATCATCTGTTCCATATAGCACAGATGTACTACCACCCTTACTTCCAACTCCAGAATTTCTTACCTTCAATACTCCCTCATAATCAACTAGTAAATCATCCGTGCTGATATCCGTTACTTTAACACCATCAACCTCGTCCAAA
>NZ_CBDLAM010000369.1:0-1782 GCF_965301125.1 Anaerosporobacter sp.
CATCATCCAGTACAATGGATGAAACACCAATAGTAATTGCATCATCGGATGAAGTATTAAATATCTTCATAATAGATAGATGTTCATAATTAGTATTTAGTTGATCATTAATACTTGATACTACCATTCTATCACCTTCCAATCAAAATTCTACTTCATCTTACCAGATATTACACTTAGTTAGTACACATTATACTAAATTCCTCATTTGTTGACAAGTCTAAATTTTACTTTCTTTCTATAACCTTAACATTTTCCTTGAAGAAACATATCTTAATATATATCTTATTATGAATTGAGGTATCTTATGAGAAACTATGTTTACCCTGCACAATTGCAGACACAATCAATGGGTAAATTATTTGTTCGTGTAAATTCCCAGGCAAACTTAAGACCAATAGAGAATGCAACCGTTAGAATCTCACGTACTGGTGATCCAACCAATGTAATCGAAGAATTAAAGACCAATTCTGTAGGCAGAACAGATTCAATCGAATTACAAGCACCCCCATTAGACTACAGCTTAGAACCAGAATCCGCACAGCCATACTCTGAATATACATTACTGATTTCAGCTCCTGGCTTTGAAGATTTGACTGTTTCAGGTGCACAGATTCTTCCTACTGTTACTGCTGTCCAGAATACGCAACTTTTACCAACTACAGATATACCTGAATCAACTGAGTTATATGTAATTCCACCTCATACTTTGTATTACGAATACCCACCAAAAATTGCTGAAGATGAGGTTAAAGACGTAAGGAGTACTGGCGGTATCGTTCTTTCTAAAGTAGTTGTTCCAGAATATGTAGTCGTTCACGATGGCCCACCATCCGATAGTTCCGCTAAAAATTACTACGTTCTCTATCGAGATTACATCAAAAATGTAGCTTCCAGCGAAATCTATGCGACTTGGCCAGAAGCTACTATACAAGCAAATGTTTTAGCAATTATGTCATTTACTCTAAATCGTGTTTATACAGAATGGTATCGTAATCAGGGCTATAACTTTACAATCACTTCATCTACTGCCTATGACCATAAGTGGATGCCTGAGAGAAACATCTTTGAGAATATCTCTATTGTCGTTGATAGTATCTTCAATAACTACTTATCAAGACCAAATGTTAAACAACCAATCTTAACACAATACTGTGATGGCGTTAGAGTTCAGTGCCCAAATTGGATGACCTAATTGCAAAAAGGGAGGCATTAACTTTCTGTCTTCATTGCTTCAATTGCACTGATCTTTGTCGCTCTCTTAGCTGGAAAATATCCTGAGATTACACCAACCGCAATACCAACACCTGCTGCTAAGAATGGCAACCAGATAGGAATTATAGAGAAGCTTGTTGATACTTTACTATCATACATTACGGATGTAGATTTCATCAATGCACTAAATAAAGGACCACCGTATTTATTAATGCAAAAGGATGCAATATAGCTAAGAACGATACCAATTATTCCACCGATTAAACCAATCATCCCGGCCTCAAACAAGAATAACTTTTTGATATCCGTAATACAACATCCTAACACTTTCATTACACCAATTTCTTTTGTTCTTTCATATATTGACATAATCATAGTATTTGCAATACTGATAGCCGATACTAACATGGCAACCGCACCAACACCACCTAGTACCATTTGCATCATATTAGAGGTCTGTTCTAAGGGTTCAAGATAAGAATTTAAACTTTCTGTTTGATAGCCCAACTCTTTAATCTTTTTTTCTACCTTACTAACATTCTTAACGTTATCTACATTCAATTGAAT
>NZ_CBDLAM010000370.1:0-1731 GCF_965301125.1 Anaerosporobacter sp.
TATTTGCTTAGTGCAGTATTGATTAAGTTTGTCTAATATATCATCTACGGAATCAATCGCCAATTCTTTTGCCTTAGATCTTTTCTTAGAGGCGCCTTCGCCGTTCTTGATGTGATATTTGTGTTTAGCACCTTTAATAGAATTTAAGTCTTCTAAGCTGGTGTTAATCAGTAATGTATCGTAACCAAGCTGTTCCGCTTCATAGGCTATATTACAGCCACATTGACCAATTCCTAAAAACGTAACATCATTTCTAATCATTCTACGTCCTCCTCAAAAAATAATCTTCCTTGTTTAGTTATACAGTAAACTTTTTCATGTCCATTCTTACCACATTCGCTCATATAATTATGCTTTACAAGTAATTTGATATGTTTATACATAGCAGTCCTCTTTAAAACAACTCCATTATTCCTAATTTCATCCTGCGTCATCCCTGTTAATCCATTAAAAGCTTTTGCTGAATACAACGTGGCTAAAATAAAGTAGTCTGATCGTGATAGTGTCGTCAGATTATCTTTTATGTTCACTATAATACCCCCTAATGTTTATTTAAGTGTCGGCAATGTATCGCCAAAATACCGCTTGATGTCACAAGTATACATTTTTAATAGTATGATGTCAACTAAAAATATCATATCATGCCATTTATAGTACTAGGATATGCCATATATGATATACATGTTTGACTTAAAAAATGGCATGTTGTATAATTTGCTTAGTGGAGGTGGCAGCAAAGTGAGCGTTAATTATGATAAGTTATGGTTAGAATTATTTACACGTAAAATTAATAAAACTGAAATGGCTGATAAACTTGGAATAGCTAGAAGGACTTTGGCTAGGATGGGGCACAATGAAGCCGTTTCGTTAGACGTTATAGATAGAATCTGTAATTACTTAGAATTACCAGTAGAAGCGGTAGTAACAGTAGAAAAAGATGTGATGATTAACGGTAAGAAAGCATAGAAGAGTAGAGTAAAAAAAATAGGGTACAGCAATAAGCTATACTCGTAATTAAGGAAGTGTATGATGGACAAAAATTTAAAATTTACAGACGAAGAAACGAAAATGTTTTATGATATGATTGCCGACAAGTGTTCTATACATTTCATTGATAACGCTCAAATATCATTCAAACATCTATACAACCTTTGGGATTTTATGTATAGGGAAGAGTATTTGGAAGAGATGCTGGTAGATGACATTAAGCCATATAGGTTTACAATAAAAAGACAAAATTAGTTTTGGAGTGTATAGAAAAATGTAAAAAAATAGCCCCTAAGTCAGTTAAGACAGAGGAGCTATTAATCGAAAGAAACTTTATATTGACAAATAATGTATAATAATGTAATATTAATTGCGTGCATGTTTAATAAAAGTGAGTATACAAATTACTTTAATTTGCAGAGTGGCGTAGGCTTCGGCTTGCGTCATTTCTGCGTTTAGATATATTTGGATATAGAAAAAGACACTCATAAGAGAGTGCCTTGTGTATATGTACGAATCTAATTAGAGCTAGCTAATTGCAATTCTTCAATTTGTTCCTGATTGAATATATCTATTCTCATACTAACCATATCACTTTTCTTTTTCTTGTATTTGAGATTTTCAACGAAGCCGTTTTTTATATAAAAAGCTACTGTTTCTTGATTGTATTCAATATCCGCGTCAACAGTAATAAATCAGCTTGCTATTCCGTCTTCATTTAGTTGAAACACACATGCTCTTGCC
>NZ_CBDLAM010000371.1:0-1700 GCF_965301125.1 Anaerosporobacter sp.
CTAACAAAGGGTTATGGGTTACCTTTATCAACCTAAATATATTATATAAGGAGATATTAATAATATGGATTATGAATTATTTAAAAACTGTATTGTACAGAGTCTGAAACAGCAATTTCTGAACGCAGAGATCAGATCAAATAAGGTAAGAAAGAATAATGGTATGGAGCTTGATAGTTTAGTTATACATGAAACAGATAACATAGTAGTTCCTAGTATTTATCTGAATTACTATTACTCAAAATATCAACATGGATTATCAGTAGAGAACATCATTATGGAAATTTGTTCTAAGTATAAAGAATTCAAGGAGAATAGTAAATACATGAAAAATGAAAATTACATAAATCATTTTAAAGATTTTACAACTGCAAGTGAACATATCGTCTTTAAGCTAGTAAATTTTGAAAAGAACAAAAGACTCCTTGAAGATGTTCCATTCACACGTTTTCTAGACCTTGCAATTGTTTATGCGTTCCTTGTAAAAGAAGAGGATAATTCGGTTGCTACTATATTGATTAGAAATGAACATCTACAGATGTGGAATATAACTGCTAATGAACTTCATGAATATGCTATGCTCAAGACACCTAAGTTAATGCCAGTAAGATTGAAATCCATGGAAGAAGTCCTACGGGAGTTGTTTGGCCAGTCAAATGAAAATATGGAAGGTGAGAGGAATTCAGACTCCAATATGTACATTTTGAGTAATGGAAAGGGAATCCATGGAGCATCAACTATTTTATACCCAGGGGTGCTAGGTAACTTTGCTCATAGAAATAATGATGATATTGAGCAGTTATATATTTTACCGTCTAGCATTCATGAAGTAATCCTACTCCCATGTAATCAAATGCTAAACATAACACAACTGCAACAGATGGTAGAAGAAATTAATAAAACGCAGGTGCCACAGGATGAAATATTGTCCGATAGCATATATGTATATTCCGTTAAAGACGATACGATATTCCTAGCAGATATACAGGAATTGTAATTATATAGAGTTTATAAAAGAGAATCATATACAGACTACAATAGATTCTCGATAGGACAATTTTGTTTAGAGTAGTTATAATACGCTTATATATATTAAGTAAAGGAATGATTAATGATGAAAGAAGATGATATTAGTGGATTCAATGAAGCATATCGAGAGATAGCAGAAATATTTGGAAAAAACACTGCTATTCAGTTCTATGAAAATTTTAGAGGACAACAAGTGGTTTATCCAATAAGCTTATATTCAAAATCGTATATTATGAAGTGTATAGTGGATGAATATGACGGGACTAATGCTAAAGAGCTTAGTCATCGCTTTGGTTATACGGAAGCATGGTTATTACATAAAATCAAAGCTTATAAAGAAAATATGAACAAGTAAGGAAGAAAAGAAAAGTATATAGAAACGAAGGAGGAACAAGAAATGGGTTTTATTCAACTTATATTAATGATTATTTTTGCTGTATTAATAGGAATTGCTTATCACAAAATATTTGATGTTACTTACTTTAGTGGAAAGGCTATATTTTCAGAAATAATTGTCTGTTTGATGCTAGGAGGATTAATTGCATCAAAATTAATAGGAATCATGAAAGTCTTATTACCAATTGCAATAGTAGCAGTGGTGATTTTAGTG
This sequence comes from Anaerosporobacter sp., assembly GCF_965301125.1. Classification (NCBI taxonomy): domain Bacteria; kingdom Bacillati; phylum Bacillota; class Clostridia; order Lachnospirales; family Lachnospiraceae; genus Anaerosporobacter; species Anaerosporobacter sp. The sequence goes on from NZ_CBDLAM010000371.1 coordinate 1,640, forward strand.
ATAGTAAGTAAAGTAAAGAAAAATGGATAGGAAAACAATAATATGCAGTTGATTCTATAAC
>NZ_CBDLAM010000372.1:0-1671 GCF_965301125.1 Anaerosporobacter sp.
TATACTAATTACTTTATCACTATTGAATCCATTTTCTTTACAAAAGTCCGAAAATAACTCATTTAAATCGTCAATACCATCGGCATCAAGTTGAGTCTCATCCTCTGCTCCGTCGCTGTTCATAAACTCAATATTATAAGTTTTCATACCTGGTCTTACTACTCCATTTGCAACATTTTTAATTGTCATAGTGTTGTATTTCTCCTTTCTAAACTCATATAGAAACCGTCTTTTATGCCCTATTTCTTTCTAAGTAACACAACAACCATCCGCCATCATTCATTATCAATTGTTTATTTGGTTTTTCACACTCCCAAACATGACTACAATTTTGACATTAGCTAAATGCATCATTAGAGATTGGATTGTCCTCTATTTTGTTCATATATTCTCTATATTGTTCTAATGTTAAACCCTTTAGTGGATTATTCATTTTCATATATCTCCCACCATCCTTTCCCATACCAAAACATTCTTTTATTTGCTATTTAATTTACCTAATTCTAATTCTTTTTTAATTTCATTTAATAATTCTATTGAATTATCAATTGCAAATATTACTCTTGCATAATTACTACCATTATAAGTCATTGTATTGTTTTCATATTTTAGCAAAGCATTTATAAGTTGTGTATTATCTGTTATAAACTCAGTATTGATTTTCATTTCTTGATATTTATTCTTATTCATATTTTTCTCGCTTTCTAGCCTTTAAAGGCTTGTAGAGTATTTTTCTGTTAATGTTTCCATGATTTTCGTTGAATATCTAATACTACCTGTATCAGTGTTACGAATGTAAAGTAATACAACATCATGTTTATTATCATGCTCTACCCATTCAGTAGAAACCCAAACTAGCGGATCACCGCAAGAATCTAAACCTTCTTTATATTCCCCATTTCCAAATTCAATACAATCACTTATACATTTCTCTATTGTTTCCGTAAATAAATATCCCATTTTCATACCTCCTGTTTTTAATATCAAATCTGCTTTCTTTTCTACTATTTCATAACATAATTTTTCTTCTTCTGTTCCTTGATAAACTCCATCTATGTCGGCGTAAGGACTTGGGATAACGTTTGAATCATCCATGCTTTCAACTTCAATTTCCCCATTTTGATATAGTTCTGAAACTCTTTCTATAGCACTATCTAAATCTTCTGCATCAATTAATACTGTCTTGGCTAATACTTCTTCAATTCTGATTGCATATGTTTTCATGATATCCTTCTTTCTAACGGTTTCAGTTTACCGATAACTATGAAATCTATTATTCATATCGTTTTGCGTCATATCTATCGTTAATATGAATCAGTACTGATTGTCCATTGTTTAGCTCAATCCATGCTATAGTCATGTTTTTCAAATCTTGGATTATGATGTCTTTAATATCACTAATGCTATATTCAAAAGAATCTTTTTCATAGAGGATATCATAAAATTTAACATAAAACTTTCCTGCGTAAGAATCAAACCAAAAGCGAGAATAGTCAGTATCAAATATTTTCATTTTCTCTTCTTCTTTTTCGTTTTCAGGACGATGTAGCGATACTAATATACTTCCGGTTTGTTCTTCTAATGTTACAATTTTATCCAATAACTCGTATACATTATCTTTCATTTTTCTTTACCTCCATATTGTTTGGTTTTTGATGCTTTATATTTTAT
>NZ_CBDLAM010000373.1:0-1665 GCF_965301125.1 Anaerosporobacter sp.
TGTAATCCACACGTTCCAACATCATGAGAACGATAACCTCTTTTCACCAACTCTTTAAATAATTCCTCATATGGCAACTGTTTATGATATTCAACCGTACATGGATGAGATACTATTTCAAAACCATTTCTTAAACTACCATCATGTTTACAATAGACATTCTCTGAAGATGAATTCATAAACTCTGTTACATATTTTGCATTGTTCTCTTCTTCTCCACCGTTATCAATTTCTAGCTCTACTCCTAAATACAATTCTTCTTCATTATTTGTTTTATGAAATAAGAATTGTTCTGGAATATAATTGTATTGTTTGATATACCTTTTTATTGGTGTATCAGACTCTGTAACACGAGTGTTAAAATTCATAGCATTTACACCTCCAGATAGCCTGTATCCCGCCCTTGCATCAATTGTAAAAAGACAACTTTCATTAGGCGTTTCAATCGTTGATATACTACTTCCATTAACAAATTCTAATTCTGGCATTTCTTTGCCCTCCTTTCAATTATCGTATAGAACCACTATTTGTTGCTACTTCTTCGCATAATAAAGTTATTCATATTGTCTCTTGTATCTTCATTGCGTGGCATTTTATTCTTTGTCATGTATTCGATAGCTGCCATAATATCCGATGCACTTGGTAAGTGTTCACACGCTTCCACACTACAGTTTAAACACATGTTCCCTTGGGTAAATACATAACACCTATTTCCTAATGCTCTGCATTGATCTTTGTATGTATCTCGGTCTTCAGTTAATTCTTTAATCTGTTTACTTGTAGACTCCTTTAATTCAGATAACTCTTTCTTTAATCCTTCATTTTCCATTGTGGCATCACTTGACAACGCACTTCTAAACTCATCTAAATTCATTCCTCTTGCCATTTTTAATCCTCCTTTTTAATAATCACATAAATGTAACATTTTATTATACAAATAATTCTTTTAACACTCTCGGCCTATAGCTTCGAGATTCTAATTTGTTTACTACATCATTTATGTTATCAATAGAACAAGTAAGCATATTCTTCTCTTGTACCGAATCTAATAGAATGATACTATCCTTTAATTCTCTTCTCTTAACAAGTCTTTCTTTTAACATTTTATATGCCTTGTATCCCTGTGCTGCATTAAATGAACTAAACTCTATGTAATGGTATAGATCTTCAATTTCTAACTCCACCTCTGCCAGTTGGCTATTAATAGTCTTTGAGTACTTGGCATAAGTTTCGGCTATCTCGGTAAATTGTGTCATATCATTTATAATAGTGTCTAGACCAACAAACTCATAAGTTTTAAAAGTATTATCTTTACGAAACGATTGTCCGCTTTCTTCTGGTACAGGCAAAATAGTCCAGTCCTTCACTTTTAATAATGTTTTTGGCATTGTCTTTAGTACGTTTGTAGCTTTGGCTAAATTCATCAATGTTGCCTGCTTTAAGTCACCTACAGCTCTTATTCCGCCCTTTGTTGTTATGTATTGATTCTTTCCATCTGAAATATAATAATCACACATATCACCACTCCTTTCAAATTGTTTAATATTATTTGTTATGATTTAAAACTCATATTTCTCATTACATTTCATGCCACTTCTTTATCTATTTGTATGTTACCACACCATAACAATATTTGTCAACTATATGTTTCATATTTTTATTTAT
>NZ_CBDLAM010000374.1:0-1661 GCF_965301125.1 Anaerosporobacter sp.
ATTACTGATATATGCTGTGTTTTTAAGAAGGTTTAAGTACATTAGTATAAAATTAGATGAACAAGGTATTGTTTATACGAATATCAAAGAACAAATATTTATTCCATACGAAGACATCAATATGATACAATTTCCTTCCATCAAATACATGGGAGGCTGGACAAAAATCGTATATAGTAAGGGAAGTATACGATTAACAGCAGTACTTGAGAATATTGGTGAGTTCATGGGGGAACTTAAGCAAAAATTAGATGAACGAAATATGATGGATGTCTATGACGAAGATAGGTTCTTTTCATTTTATAAAACGGGAGTATTTGCAGATGAAAGTTGGGAGAGAATCTATGGAAACATTGCTACTCAAGTAATAACATGTTTCGTTTGTGTTATAATTACCATTGTGACTTTAGTTTTACATGGCGGGAATGAAAATAATAAACTTTATTTATATGCGAGTTTCATTGTTCCTATATTAGGTTATTTAATTAGCGAAATTATTATGGTATTCCAAGTACATAAAAGAATAGAAGAGGATAGTTATCAATTATTACCTAGGAACGAAGAATTTGAAAAGAATTTATTTAAGTTTTGTAATTTGGGAGCAGCGATTGTTTATCTAGTCGTATTTTTCTCTAATATCCTTTTATAGCACATAGAGCGCAAAGGCAGTTTTCAGAGATGGAACGTAATGCTGTCTTTTTTATTTTATAAGAATAGGAAGAGTGCTTTACTATTATTTGTAGTCTTGTTGATAAATATATATAATTTGCTATATAATAGTGGGAGATTAAAGAAAGGAACAGGTTGTGATTATGATTATTGATACACATGTACATATTGGTAAAGGATTGGGATTTGATATGCCAGAAGAAATGATTTTGCAATCTATGGAAAAATATAGAATTAACTATTCTATTGTTTCGAACGTTGAAGGAGTAGAATACGACCATAATTTAGTTGAGTTACCTAGTGATTTTCAAGTTACACAAAAGAAAGTTTTTGAGAATACATTAAGTTTTGCGAGAAAATATCCTGATAAAATTGGAGTTATGCCATGGATTAAACCTCATACAGAAACTGTCGATGAAGATTTTCTAAGATTAATGGAGGAAAACAAAACTTTGATACATGGTATCAAACTTCATTCCTATCATTCTAAAGTAGCTATGGATGATGAAAGAGTGAAACCATATATTGAGTTGGCAAGAAAATATGATATTCCCATGACTTGTCATACAGGTGGATGTGAAGAAGCAGATCCAATTCATGTGTATAATGCAGCAAAACAAAATCCAGATGTGCGATTTGTAATGGTCCATATGGGACTTGGAACCGATAATCAAAAGGCAATAGATTTGATGGTTCAAGCCGAAAATCTATATGCAGATACAACATGGGTTCCTATGGAATCGGCAATTAAGGTAATTAAGTTATATGGAAGTAAACGAATTGTATTCGGCAGTGATAATCCAATCGATGGCGTTGATACCTATTACTGTAACCCTAAAGGAGAACGCTCCATTTATCAGGATTATTTTCAAAAACTAGAGGGAATAATAGGAAAAGAAGCGTATGATGATTTAATGTACCGTAATGCTATGAAAATATTTAATTTATAATATAAACATAATAATTAGATATACTAAGGATAAACAGTGAAG
>NZ_CBDLAM010000375.1:0-1651 GCF_965301125.1 Anaerosporobacter sp.
GGATAGATATAGTACAGAGTGCAATAGAAGAAATTGAAATAAATATTCATGAGGAGATTGATGCTGATGTACTATCTGAACAGCAATTTGTATTTAAAAGTCAAGGCTGGAATGAAATTTCAGAAGTAAAAGTTGAACCTTGGGGTGGTAGATCTTTCTCAGTTACTACTATTGATAATGTGCATATACTAGCCGAGTAGATAATATAGAAAGGTGATTGTAATGAAAAAGATTATTACTATTATAGGTGGAATGATAGGGATATTATTAATAATTACTGGAGTTGTAAGCAGGAGCAAACAAAATATGGAGATTTCAATTATAGGTGGTGCAGATGGCCCTACATCAATATTTCTTGCTGGAAAAGTCGGAAATAGGTATTGGATAGGATTAATAGTTGTTGGGATAATAATATTGTGTATTTCTTTTTTTATGTTTCTTAAGAAAAAGAAATAAATTATCATAACCTAAGCCAAGAAAGTAAACGGTACAAGATGGAAAAGGAGAATTTATGAATAAAGAACAGCTAGAGATAATAATAAGAAACTACATCGATAAATTTGATTACGTGAATAACGAGGAACATTCAGAGTACTACAAATGGATTGCAGTACGTCATTTTCAAGCAAATTGGGATATTGATGCAAAGGATTTTGGTGAGATGTTCAAGGAAGCATTAGGAAAATCAGAGAATCTGATTAATAATAGAATTGTACAGCCCAGTAATGGTATTTCTTTTCTTTGTAAAGAAGAAAATGGGTATATGGAAGAGGTGCGTTCAGAATTCAAGAAGCTTATAGCAAATGATAACGGTGATTATGACCAGAGATTAGGGAAAATAGATAGTTTCATACATAACATCAATGCAATGCTTCAAAAGGTGGCTCCAGGAAAATGGAAATATGACCAAGACAAAAGATCAGTAATCATGTATTTGAGTTTCATTGACCCAGAAAGCAACTATATGTTTAAAGCTACATGTGCAAAGGAATTTGCTGATTGTATTGAGTTTGGGGATGACATTGGAAGTGGACAGACGTTTAGTTTAAAGAACTATTATCGCCTGTGTGATGAGTTAATGAACGAATTACATAATCATACTGAGTTATTAGGATTATTAGATGAAATGCTTGCTGAGCATGAAGATAATAATGGTTCCTACGACAAGAAGTTAAAAGACATTGATCCTTCATTGCATATCTTGGTATATGATCTGATGTATTGTGCCAGCACATATGAACTGTATGATGGAATGACAATAAAAAAGAAATCAAAAGCTTCTTCAATGGCACAACGTAGAGAAGAACGTAAACAACAAATTGAACAGCTATGGAATAAAATCGAAGAGATAAATGAAGAGTTAGAAAAAACCTCTGCAGAAATTGAAGGAATTGGAATACCAGATTGCATGGGGATGACACTAAAAAACATCAAATATGGTCAGGGGGAAGTAAAGAAGCAGGTAGGAAGATATCTTACGGTACAGTTTGGAGTAGATGAAAGAAAATTTGCAATTCCGGATGCTATTGCAAAGGGATTTCTAAAGACAGATGTAGTTGAAATAGTAGAGAAATGCAAGGTATTGGCTTCGTTACTTGAACAACAAGAGAAGCAAGTAAAAGAGATTAGGTACATAAACGCACAATTGGAG
>NZ_CBDLAM010000376.1:0-1339 GCF_965301125.1 Anaerosporobacter sp.
ATATAATTCTAAGTAAAGAACAGCAAAATAAGTCGAGAAGTCCTTTTAGATAATCTATATAATTAACTTGTAAGGTGGTGATAAGATGAAGGAACAAATATTAGCCGTTCAACGAATGCAAGACTATATTGAAGATAACATTACAGAAAACATATCTATGGCAGACTTATCCGAGGTATCGTTTTTTTCCCCATGGTACTCATATCGTTTGTTTAAGCAACATACAGGATTAACTCCTGCCGATTACATTCGTAAAATCAGATTGTCAAAGTCGGCACTTCGCTTAAAACATAATGATTGTAAGATTGTCGATGTGGCCTATGATATGGGATTTATAAGCGTTGATGGTTATCAAAGAGCATTTTACCGAGAGTTTGGGTGTAATCCTGGTGAATATGCAAATCACCCAGTTCCTATTCAACTATTCATCCCCTACGGAGTAAAATTTAGAGAACTCAGAAAGGAAGTTGTTGATATGAAAAACTTACAGAATGTTTTTATTCAAATTATTCACAAACCAGAGCGTAAAGTTATTATCAAACGTGGTATTAAGGCAGATGAATATTTTTCTTATTGTAAAGAAGTTGGTTGTGATGTTTGGGGATTGCTTACAAGTATGGATTCCCTTTGTGGAGAACCAGTATGCTTATGGTTACCAGAACCGTACAAAACCTCTAACACATCTAGCTATGTTCAAGGTGTTGAAGCATCACTTGATTATTCAGGAACTATTCCAAGCGGCTTTGACATCATTACGTTACCAGCGGCAGATTATTTGATGTTCCAAGGTGAGCCATTCGAAGAGGAAGATTATTGTGAAGCTATTTTTGCTATTCAAGAATCGATGGCTAAATATGACCCTACTGTTATTGGATATCAGTGGGATGATTCTAATCCTCGTATTCAGCTTGAACCGCGCGGTGAACGTGGCTATATTGAATTAAAGGCAGTTAAGCCGATATATAAGTAAGATACCATTGAAATACAGAGACTATTTACAAAATGAAGCTGCATAAAAATAGCTCCAACCACTATTTGGTGTGATTGGAGCTATTTAAATTACTGTTTCCTATTGTGATATTTTTTTAGTTCTTTCTGAATCAATCCCTATATTCTTATGTCTCTTTTCAACCTTGCCAACACCAATCTTTCTTTCGGCTTGCAAGAAACCACTTTTAGTTTTCTTCTCTTCTATTAATTTTTTCATTTTTTCAATATCTTTCATTGACATTTTGTATTCCTCCATTAATTTCTGTCTAATTCTTTACATCAATTTAGACAATGAACATACCGTTAACACACCTACAGTTTGCTAAGTATTTTATTTTATCTATGATAT
>NZ_CBDLAM010000376.1:1349-1588 GCF_965301125.1 Anaerosporobacter sp.
ACCTCTTTCAGCTAAATTCCCATTCAACCTCTCTAGTAATTTTCCCACAACAGAGCCTACCCATAAATGCATGTAGAAGATTAAACTACTCATGATACGCAACATTCTATATGAATTACTACTTTTAAACTTCATATGAGCCACTATGTAAAATAAAAAATAAGTTGCAGGAACAAGCATTATGTACATATCGGTTTCTCTTATCCAACCAAACTGACGCACCGCGATTGCTTCTCCAA
>NZ_CBDLAM010000377.1:0-1580 GCF_965301125.1 Anaerosporobacter sp.
TTTTCTGTAGGGATACAATTTGAACTATCTATACTTTTAATTTCATCCAATATCTCTTCTAACCAATTCATTGGGCAAATTAAATCATGATTAATTCTTTTTTCAATCTTATCTTTTTTCTCTTTAATTTCTTCATATGGGATATCTATTCCATTTTTAGAATATTTAATATCTTTGGTATACTGCATAAATCTTGGCAAATCACATTTTACTTTCTTTATTTTACCATTTAGTTGTAGTTCATCCTTTGTGATATTCATGCAGCTCATTGATTTAATTCTTTCAATTTCTAAAATTGGATCTACTTCATATTCTCTCTTACAACTGTCAATTGCCACTTGTGCTAATACCGATAATATAATAAAATTATCATATAGTTCTTTGTTGTCTGGATTAGTCCAGTAATATGTCATTGCTAATTGTGCCAAGTTACTTGATTCTCCTATTGATAGACGTGATTTAGCAAATTTATTATCCATTTCTGCATATGCCAGTTTTGTATTCTGATATGTAATATTACTTTCTTTTAATGCATTTACTATGGTTGGATAGTTTTCATAACAATACTTCGCCCATTTAACCATAATGTCATTATCAGTTACAAAGAAAAAGTCACTATCTTCGTCCATTCCATTTGCCCTATCCTGAATGTCACTATTGATACAATTAACCGCTATTATATTTTTGCTAAAAGGAAAGTATTTTTGCATTTCAGGACTATACGTATTATGTAGATAACATATGTTGTTTGGGGAGTTATGGGGATTACGTATAGCGCACAGATATTTTCCATCTTCAAATCTTGTGGAATAACACTGAATCGTACCTTTTTCATAATTCAATGTTGGATCTTTCGCCCAATCCTCCCCTATAGAATAGAGTAGTAGTGCATACGGATTACCACAAATAGTAAGATTATCAGCATTAATTGTGATTTTGCCTCTTCTAAGCCTATTAACATATAAATTTATAATCTTTCTTTTCTCAGTTCTAAACCATTTACTATTGCCAAAACTATTATTATGCTGATATAAATCGGCAAGCATTTCATAATGGTTAATTTCATTTGCGTTGTTTCTCAGGAATATTTCAAATTCATCATTATCTCTTTTGATTAATTCAACATAATCAACACTAGTTTTAGTTATTTTTCTAATATCATCTTTTGTACATGGAAGAGTATTAATCATCTGGTAACTCATTTGTTGCACATTACCAAGTTTGCTTTCGTGATCTGTTTTTACCACCCCGAACATAGAACCGTCTGCATTTATTTTTTTGCACCAATATCGATAAGCTTCTAATTCTGTATTTCCCATCAGTTCTTTAAATTTTATCCATTTTATTGCGTTATTTGTGGTTATTACTTTAATTTCTTTTATTTTGTGCGGCAATCCAAACATATCATAAATTTCATATGTATCATAATTTTTTCCGTTCTTTAAGCACCAGTCTTTAAAGAATAATTGTATGTTACTTCTAAATCCACACATTTTAAAGAAATGATTTCTTAAAAGAAGCATACCGTTTGCATAATTTGGCATAAAATCACTTTCAATTAATCCCATACCATCCCAAAT
>NZ_CBDLAM010000378.1:0-1578 GCF_965301125.1 Anaerosporobacter sp.
CTTCGTATCTATTATGACCATCGACTATAAAATCATGCCATGTAAAAATAGGTATTCCCACATAACCATTTTCTAAAATACTTTTTTCTAATTGTGTTTTTTCCTCACTTGTAAGTGGTGGCAACAAATCTCTTAATTCTGGATCTATTTTTAATTTCTTTAATTCTTGCATTTTTACTTCTCCTTTAAATTTTTTTTGTTTATTCTTACGTGTTTAATATTAATTGTTATTAGCTAGAGTTATCTGCGTCCTTACTTTTACCATAAAAATCATATCCCATAAATACGCTTAAATCCTTCATCCAAGCACAATCATTATCCTTATATCTTTCATTATGCTCAACCAAACTTTCATAAATCTCTTTAATTTCATCAGGCGGATATCTAATTGGCTTACCAGATTTAACATCTTGTAAAATATATTTGTATTTAATGGCAGCGCTACGAGAAGACGACTTCTTAGGTCTGAGAATTTTCTGTTTTTCTTCCCCATATCTAGTTTCATAATCTTGTCCAACCTGAATAATCTTATCCTTATATTCAATAGAACCGTATGTCTGTGATATTTCCTGGATACCACCAGTCTCATTATCTCTAAGCGCAAACTTTGGCTTGTAAACATAAATCAATTGTAGTTCCTGGAGTATCTCCATATAATTAGAAATTGTTTTCTCGGCATATCCTATACTATCGGACATACCCTTATAGTATGTAAAACCAACCCCCGCCTTATCCCCCATCTTTTGAATTGTTGTCATGAGATAGCAGTAGAACTTTAGCAGTGATAATCTGTTCTTAAAATCGTATTCTAGTATCATCTTTATTCCATCAGAGTCAATTAGGCTATAGTATGTATCTTTATTATTCTTGTCTACGCCAATATGTAATTTATACAAATCAACCACCCACGAATTCTGCCTAGTATCAAGTTTAGCGTCTATCTGTTTTATGTACCCCTTTTTTAGTAAAGAGTTCATGCCAGATAAGAGCGAAGAGGTAATTGTTTTATGTAGTATTTGTTTTCCACATAATGAATGGGATAATGTCCCTATGCAAATAAAATAACTATCAGTAACTTTTGAGCTTGACATAATTTTACGTAGAGCGATGTAAACTAAAAATTCATCAGGAGAAAAATCTTCCGATGTTGTAAATTTATCTTTAATTGGTATTTTCATTCTCTAAACCCTTCCTTTCTTTGTGAAATAGTTGCAGTGAGGTTATAAACACGAATCGGAGTCATTCATTCCGATTTGGGTAGTTGCAACTCTCAAAACTGGAATCACTCATTCCGATTCTTACAGTCATTATTAATATATAAAGTTATAATATATAAAGTTCTTTAGCAACTCAAAATGAGTGTGCTGAAAACCTTCTCTTTTTGTTTGTGTTTGCCTTTAAGAAAATCTTGTTTCATATTGTTGTTTGTTTTAAGTTTTTGTTCTCTATTTGAGTTGATCATCTATTTGATATCGTCCTTTCTTATAATGATTGTTTAATATTAACTGTTATTACACTTGAATGATAACATATACCATTCTTATCTGTCAACTAGTTTGTTGTATATTTTAATTATAT
>NZ_CBDLAM010000379.1:0-1577 GCF_965301125.1 Anaerosporobacter sp.
CACGAAAATCATTTCAATTATTTCTTTTTCGTGTTCAGCTATTTTATCTGTAATCCTATTAGTAATTTTAATTATTGCACTAGTATAGATATCAATTTTAGTTTTACATACAAAAAACTACCAACTTAATACTGATAGTTGGTAGTCAAGAGATACATATTAATTTGTTAATTATGCTCATTTTGCTAGGATGACAAGTTCATCAAGTGCGCTGAGTCCATTCTTTAAGTAGAATTTCTCTGATGGAAAACCCTTTTCCGTATTTAAGATAATGGCATTCATTCCTTGCGCTTTTATTTCTTCTTCAATTAACTTTAAAAAATGGCTCCCGACACCCATACCCTGCATACCTACTTTTACACAGAATTGATCAATATAATACTCCATCCCATTAATCCATGGTTTTTTCATACCTATACTAAGCGCGACAACGTTATCTTCATCTTTTAAAACATAGCCTACAAAATAATTATTATTCATATGATTTTCAAAAAAATCAGTCACTTGTTTTTTTGAATCATATACATCGTTCCACGGTTCACTAGAGAATATATCTATAAATAAATCTACACAAATATCAAGAATATCTTCACTCAACGCATACAGCTTTAGTTGTTTTTCCATTTCCAAACACACCTTTCTCACTATAAAATAATCATTACAATAAGAATACTATATATTTTACCACCAAACAATATTAAGTTATCAATGTACTTAGTTTTCTAAATCATCGTTTAGCTAACTAATACTTTTAGAGTAGCAAAAAACCTACCAACCTCATATTGATAGTTGATAGGCGTAAATCTAGTTCTTATTAAAATCTAATGTTTAATATTCAATAAATTATAATATTTTTCTTCATTCATATTCCATCTAATCGGCAAGCCAATTAGATTACCTGTTAATAATCCACCGATTACAGGCAAATTAAAATCACTACCTATGACCACAAAACAGAATATAGAAGTTACCAAAATCACTAAACTATTAGTCATAAAACTATATAATAGATACATAAGTTTACCTTTTTTTCTATACTTCTCCCAATTTATAATGAATTTTTCGTCATCTGTATAAAATATTCTTGATAATTTGCTAGATTTTATCTTATTTGATTTAATTAAATACTTAAATAAAAGGATTGTAACAATATATATAATAAGAAAAATAACCAATATTTTTAATAGCCCCACATTAATATCTAATCGTTTCCCATTACTCATAACAATACTCCCCCAATTAATTTTATTTAAATGATAAAACTTTGCTTCGCATATTTATTCTGCTGTTACTATAAAGTACTACAGAAATCAATACTCATATTATACCACCATGAACAAATTACACCTACCTTTTTATTCCAATACTACTACCAACTATCAATATTCTATTTTCAATGTACTCTTACATTACTTTCTTCATAAATACCCTCCACTAAATATCAATTTATAGTTTTATTTTACCAACTCAACCTTTTATGGTACCCTATGATAGTGCATATAATAAAATAAAGAGGTGAGTTATAATGAAGTCTATCTTGTATGCCATGTTATTTGGTCTATTAATTACAATCGTAG
>NZ_CBDLAM010000380.1:0-1575 GCF_965301125.1 Anaerosporobacter sp.
ATACTGCTTTAGTATCTTTAGCATATACAAGTACACTCTGACTTATGAAAATAATACAGAATAAAATAGCTAACATACTTTTTTTGATTGTCTTCTTCATACTACTCCCTCTTTCCCCTATTACTTTATTACTCTATCAAAGTTTTATTATTTCTAAGTAGTATTATACTATATTTCGCCATAAAATTCCATTGTGATTCCATGTTGTTTTTATAGGGATTTCTACCTATCAATTTTAGCCTTACCAGACTTCAGTGAAGAAGTGTCTGACAAATCCTTTCGGCATCTAAATTTCGTCTTTAACTGAAAATCTATAGGATACATTAGCAAAACGTAATATATCTCCTAACTCAATACGCATCTTAGAATGTGGCTGAATAATTTCGTTGTTAATGAATGTACCATTCGTTGACCCCATGTCCGTAATATAAAAGTTATAATCTTCCTGTGTAATCTTTGCATGTACACGGCTAATTGCGGATTCCATAATAACGGCATCCATTCCCTCCATAATTTTACCTATATAGAAAGGGAAGTCTTGTATAATTAATTGTCTATACTTGTTATCCTCTGGTAATAGAATGTACCTTGTATCCAAAGATTTTTTATCAGAGTAATCACTATTATCTAAACCACTATCCCCATCGTCACATTCCTCTACAACAGAAAGTAACTGCGTACATTCATATATATCATCTAATTCATCTTTCATCTCTTCTTTAACAGCGGCCTGCTTATTAATATCTATTTTCATAATATTTTCTTGATAATCTATAGGTTTTATTAACGGTTGCTTAATGTATTCAACAACTGCTACCATCTTCTCTATCTTTTTCTTAGGATCAAACATCTTACTTCCTATATACGCAGTTATAGAAGCCACAATTAATATAATAGCAACTAACTTTTTATAATCTAATCCTTGGCTAAAGGAATATACAATTACAATTAACATAACTAATATCGTGATACCAAGAACAGAATAGCTATGTAAAGGAAACTTACTTACCAATCGCTCACTTTCCTGGCGTTCTTCCATAATTGGTCTTTGAACAAGTTGCCTTCTTTTTAGGTCTTTTGTTGGTTCTTGATCTACTGTTATTTTATCAACTTCTCTTATATTGCTATTACATTTTTCAACTATACTATTACTTCTTTCAGTAGAGTTATCACCTTTTTCAAAATGATTAATACCTTCCTCGTTGCAACTTTTATCTGCTATGACTACTTCATCTAATTTAGAGCCTTCAATTGACTTAGGATTTTCATTTTCTTTTGATCTTTTCTTCTCTTGTAATACAGTTTTAAGAGTGTCAACCGAAGCCTCTTTTCTCTTACTTTCATGATACATAGCATAAACTATCAAAACTGCTTTTTCATCTTCATAATCTACATGGTCCATTAAAAATTCGGATAATGCATTAACCTGTTGAAGAATATCTCTACGATAATGCACATGGTATATGAAACAATAACAATCATTACTTAATTCATAATATGTTTATTCTGGTAAAAGTACCAGATTGCTGTCGTCTCATAAAGACTCGGCACAAGCATCAATTACACGAAAGATAG
>NZ_CBDLAM010000381.1:0-1567 GCF_965301125.1 Anaerosporobacter sp.
TTACAAAAACATCATTGACGATATCATCATTATGGAATAGAATAGATATATACTAATGACTTGGGGGTGTATCAGACATGAAATGTAGTAAATGCAGTTTTAATAATCCAGTAGGTTCGAAGTACTGTCAACATTGTGGTACTAGGTTACATGTACAAGCAGGTAAAGTCGCTAGGGTAAATGGTAGTGAAAATAGAACAAAAGATGGCGTTAGATCACAGGGTGTAACAGTTATCCCTCTAGCAAAAAAACATAGAGATATTTCAGGTAAAATAATGCCTCAAATTTCTATTACACCACATGAAGACGGAACGTGGTTTTGCCCATTGTGTGGGGACAAGAATGCAGAATTAATCTGTAAAAGTTGTTATTTCGAACGGATGGAGAAGGTCTCTTCGAGATAAAGCAATTAAGTTTGTAGTTTTTATGTAATACATAGTTATATAGAGCAGCTCATAGGATTAACAATTTACTGATTGAGTAATTAGTAGAATTGATATAGTCTATGAGCTGCTTTTTAGTATTTTTTACGCCTATTATTATTTAAATAAGAGAATTAACTATTACTTTTTTGCAGAATATTTATCAATAAATAACTAATTTGATTGTAACAATATTCGTGTCGTGGTATAATGTGCTAATGTAATATTATACAAAGGAGATATTGATATGAAAGGAACAGTAGTTTCGTCGTGGGTAGATTCTAGTAGAACATTGTTTGGAAATAAAGTAGTAGACGATGCTTTAAAAGCTTATGGAATTTCTAGTACTTATATTTTTTCACCACTTGAAGATATAGAAGATGATAAAGCATTAGGAATCGTTGAGTATATAGGTAATGCTGTGGGTAAGAATAAAGAAGAAATATGGTTTATCATGGGAGAAGAGAATGTTAAAACATTCAGTAAACTTTATCCAGGATTCTTTCGTCATGATTCAGCTTATCAATTTTTAAAGGCTATGAATGATGTACATGTCATAGTCATGAAACGCTTTAGAGGGGCAAAGCCACCAATCTTAGATGTTACACCGATATCATCAAAGGAAATCTATTTTACTTACCGTTCCAAGAGAGGGATGGGGAATTATTTAAAAGGTCTAATTAGTGGTGTATCACATCATTTCAATGAAAAGATAGAAGTTGAAGAAGTATCAAGAACTAATGATGAGTTAATACTTAAGCTTAAGTTTGAGTCAGAAATTCAATATGTTAAGAGATATTTTTTAAATAATCTTTTTTCCTTTGGAATGATTAAATCTGTAACAATTAAAACAGCAATTATGAATTTAATATTGGTTGGACTTTCAGGTTTTGCGTTATTTCAAAGTCCTATTAAAGGGTTATTAGCTGGTGTAATTGCATTTGTTTCTTCAATAATAACAACTTCTGTGTTAGACAGACCTAGAAAGTTAATATTTAAGGAGCTTGAGAAGTTAGGAAATAGGAATTTCATTGAGTCAACTATAATTAAATCCAATGACGAATATGAAGTTTATATGTTAGAGATTGATAAGATAAAGCAAAATATTCAAAAGGATTTCATAGGATTTAATTCTATTGTAGATG
>NZ_CBDLAM010000382.1:0-1554 GCF_965301125.1 Anaerosporobacter sp.
CAAGCACGAGACGGGATTCGAACCCGCGACCCTCGCCTTGGGAAGGCAAACAACAGAGTAAACTATAGTAACACAAAAGTGACGTATTCCTAGCAATTACTATGCTTATCGCGAATTTCACTTAATTATAGTTATCAATAGTATATGTACAGTTTTACTTCTATTCGTTAGAAAAATCGTTAGACAAATGTTTTGTTTAAAAAGTTATTTACTTGCTCGCACATACAATTGACATATTTTTCTATATATGATACAATATTTTCGCTTGAAGAAATATGTTTGAAGAGAATTTCAAATAATGGCACTTGCTCATGTAGCTTGTGCCTTTTTCTATTTTCTGTATCACCCTTGCATAATTTGGTATATAATGATATGCTATACACATTATATTATAGGAAGGGTGGAATTATGAAGAAAAGAATTATATCAAGTTTATTAACTTTGCTATTATTAGTAGCAATTATTGTACCCGAACAGGCACAAGCAGCTGTTAAGATTAACAAGACAACTGCTACATTGTACACTGGAGAAAAAGTACAACTAAAAATATCCGGATCAAGCAGGAATGCAACTTGGACAAGTAGTAACAAGACTGTTACCACAGTAGATAGTAAAGGAAATGTTACTGCAAAGAAGAAAGGAACTGCGACAATAACCGCTAAAGTAAGCGGTAAAAAATACAAATGTAAAGTTACAGTTAAAAATAATGTAACCACCTTTAAATTCCC
Source organism: Anaerosporobacter sp. (assembly GCF_965301125.1). Taxonomy (NCBI): domain Bacteria; kingdom Bacillati; phylum Bacillota; class Clostridia; order Lachnospirales; family Lachnospiraceae; genus Anaerosporobacter; species Anaerosporobacter sp. The sequence goes on from NZ_CBDLAM010000382.1 coordinate 729, forward strand.
CACAGAATCATATAGCAATGATCTTTTGTTGCCATCTATATTCGAGGAAATAGGAACTTTAAGTATAGATATATCAGGTAATTATACTATAATAAAGTGTAAAACAAAGTCGGTTGATAAAACATTGAAAGCGTTAAAGAAAGAACTAGCCAAATCTATTGAAAACATTATTTCAAAGGGTTCTATTTCAAAAATAAAATATAATGATGACTACACAAAAATAAATATATACCAAGCCAAAGAGTTGTCTGATGATGACAATTTTGGACTATTAGAAATATATCTGTCTTTACCTTATTTGCAAATTCTATCTGGTACAAACTATGATGATGCTGACGTCTACGTTACTGTTTACGACAAAAATAATAAAATCACTTATCAAGGAAGCTTAAAAGATTCAATGAATAATTAATCTTATGATACGTATGCATCTTACCTTAATATGTAAAAAGGCACTTGCTTGCTAGCTGGTGTCTTTTGCTATTTTATAGTAGATTTTTCTTATAAATATGGTAAAATATATTTAATTTTACAATTATAAACGAATTCTGATGGTAGACCAGATATATCTGTGAGAATATTGCAGAATACATGTTTCTGCTTTCGTAATTGTAATTATTTTTCCACAAAATATAGATAAATTTTATATGGATAGGAGGTGATAATGTGAAAGAGAAACGTTATTTACTATTCGATGAATCCGGTAATCTTGGAAAAGATGGGCGATATTTTGTTATATCCTGCATAGATACCTATAATCCAAAAGAATTACAAAATATAATAAAAATGGAAGAGCTAGTAAATGGAGGTTATGAAATATGAAAAC
>NZ_CBDLAM010000383.1:0-1091 GCF_965301125.1 Anaerosporobacter sp.
TTTACGTTTAAAGCTGATAATAAAAAAAAAGAAAGAATAGATCCTTTATCTATATTTAAAAGAGTTAAGACAAGGAGAAAGACTGTTGATATATCTGAAATAGATGTACTACAAGAAGATATATTAAACGACTACATGCCATGTATACACATTAATTGGGTTAAAGAGGGTATAACTCAAAAAACAGTTGATAGATTTCAACTTGGTTATAGTTTTGTTAGACAAAGAGTGATTATACCAATTAGATACTGGTCAACAGGCGAATTAATTGGTATAGCAGGTAGAACAATGATAGATGATTTTGATGAGTTTAATATACCAAAATATTTAGCAATCAAACCATATATAAAAAACATTAATTTGTATGGACTATATGAAAACTATGAATCCATTGTTAAAGCAAGATATTGTGTAGTATATGAGAGTGAGAAGTCTGTTGTGAAAAGACATAGTAGATTAGATGAAACTGGGGTGGCTGTAGGATGTCATGAAATATCAGAAGAGCAAGCCAGAATATTAATAGGGATGGAGATTGATGAAATAATCATATGCTTTGATAAAGATGTGGATATTAATCATATTAGATATTGCTGCGAAAAGTTTTATCATATTAGAAAGGTAAGTTATATCTATGATAAATGGGATTTACTAAATGAAAAAGAATCGCCTACGGATAAAACAAATAAGATATATGATTTCTTATTTAAATACAGAATTGTTTATAATCAACATGAACATATGGAGTATATTAAAAGTTTAGAAAGGAAATAGAATGAGTAGAAAAACTTATGAAGAATTAAATGAATTAAAAATTAAATCTAATGTCGATACGCTCTATTCTTGGTCACGTTATCACAAGTATAAAACATCTCCATATGAGTACTTTTTATCATATGTTAAGAAGCCAAAAACTGAACCAGATAGAGAAAATTCTGCATATGCTCCTTACGGATCGATATCGCATGATATTCTTGAAAGATTTTATATAAAACAAATTAACTATGAAGATATGATTAATGAATTTAAAGACGGAGAAGTTACTCTAGATATAGCTGAACTTAAATTCGATAGATGTAATAATGATAAAAATG
>NZ_CBDLAM010000383.1:1101-1551 GCF_965301125.1 Anaerosporobacter sp.
TCATTATATACCGGAGAAAAGGCTGTTAGTGAGGCTGGCCAGTTAATTTTATATGCTGAAGGATTGAGACAGTTGGGTGTTCCATTAGAAAAAATCAAAATATGTTGGAACTTTTTAAAGTATTGCAATATAACAATTACACAAGCGAATGGTAAAACTACAGAGAGATTGATCGAAAGAATTTCAATCGGAGAAAAACTAAAGGTCAATGTAAAAATGTGGCTTAAAAAACTAGGATATGAAGATGAAGTCGACAACTATATAGATTTATTAGAACAGTATAATACAATAAATGTGCTGCCAGAAGATGTACAGGATAAGTATTTAGTAGATGATTGTTATGTGTTTGTAGATTTAACAGATGAATTAATTAATAATTTATTGAATGATATTATTGACACATTGGATAATGTAAATGTTTTAGAAGATAAATATAAAACAACAAAAGAT
>NZ_CBDLAM010000384.1:0-1550 GCF_965301125.1 Anaerosporobacter sp.
GTATACAAACTTTAGTCTTTAGAATATTAACTTTAAACTCCCAAAAGGCTCCTTCATGGGATTTATCGGTGATAATGGTGCTGGTAAAACAACCTCTATCAAATCAATTTTAAACCTAGTTAATATTGATTCTGGTTCTATATTATTTGAAGGTGAAGATATCTCAAAGAATATAACACAACAACAAAAGGAAGCTATTGGTGTTGTATTAGATGAATGTTGTTTTCATGAAACCTTACGTGTGAAAGATATTCAGATGATAATGAAAAATCTGTATAAAGAATGGGACACTACAGTTTTCCAATCCTATGTAGAAAAATTCAGAATTCCTACGGATAAAAGAATTAAAGAATTCTCTAAAGGAAATAAAATGAAATTAAACCTTGCTGTTGCCCTTGGCCATAAGCCAAAGTTATTAATACTAGACGAAGCAACAGGTGGACTTGATCCCGTTATACGAAATCAAATTCTTGATGTTTTCTTAGATTTTATTCAAGACGAAGAACATAGCATACTTCTATCTTCTCATATTACTACAGATTTAGAAAAGATTTGTGATTATATAACCTTTATCCATGATGGCCAGATTGTATTCTCACAAACAAAGGATGAAGTATTGGATAATTACGGTATTGTTTGTTGTCCAAGTAATGATGCAGACATGTATGATTCTTCTTATATAATTAGCAAGAAGAAAACAAAATTCAATACTTCAATACTGGTTAAGAATAAAGGTAGTTTTATTAAGCAATATCCAAATTCTAATGTTGCACCGGTAACACTAGAAGAAATCATGTTATTCTATTCAGGAGGTGTTCAGTCATGTTAAGAGGGTTATTACTCAAGGATTTACTGGTATTAAAGAAATCAATTTTAATTGGATTGGCTATACTCATATTTTATAGCGTGGTAGGCATATATGATGCTTCTTTCATAAGTTTTTACTATTTATTATTCTTTAGCTTATTAACCATCTCTTCTCATTCCTTTGATGAACAAGCGAGATGGACTCCTTATGCACTCACTACCACAACGAATAGAACCAAACTTGTGCAATCCAAGTACCTACTTGCCTTAATCACGGCTGTAGGAGGATTTCTCTGTTCTATTCTTATGACCATAACACAACTAGTTTTAAAATCAGGTACATTTGTACTAACAATATCACCAGTCCTATGGGTAGCTCTCTATATAGCATTACTATTTAATTTTATAATACTTCCGATTCTCTTCAAACTTGGTAGCGAAAATAGTCGCGCGGTTATATTTGCAATCTTTGCACTTCCTAGTATAGTTGTTATTATTATTTCTAAGAATAATTCACTACCATCAATAAGTAAGGAAATGATAGATACAATCATAAAAATTCTCCCTTATATCGGTGTGATAAGTATTTCTTTATTTGGGATTCTCTCTTACTACATTAGCTTGAAAATTGTAAGGAAAAAAGATTTTTAACATTACCTGATAGTGTGGTTAGCCTTCGTGGGCACACAAATCGAGTAGGAGGGAAATTCAACTAAATTTCCCGACCTCTCACACCACCGTGC
>NZ_CBDLAM010000385.1:0-1504 GCF_965301125.1 Anaerosporobacter sp.
ATCTTGTCCATCAATGTAAATTGTTCCTGTATAGTTTGGAAAAAAACCTACCAATAATTTTATAAAAGTTGACTTACCTGAACCATTACTTCCTGCAAGAGTTACTTTTTCTCCAGCTTTAATATTAGTAGTAATATCATTTAATATGATTTGTTCATTATCCTCAAATTGAAACGAAACATTTTGATATTCTATTTTCCCTTCAGTTATTTGAAGTGGTTCCTTCGTATCTGATATCATTTTCTCATCTTCTAAATTCAAAATTTCTTTGATTCGATCCCAAGATGCAAAAACAGACTGCAGATTTAACTTTAGTCCAGCCATCTGTATCGCTGGCGAAAATACATATTCTGCATAACCTACAAATGCTGTAATTGCACCAATCGATAAGTATCCTTTTATGATAAGCCATCCACCATACCCCCAGATAATAAAAGAACAGAGGCCTGCTGCTACGGAAGAAAAAAAGTTAGAAATCAAATCTAGTTTAACTTTTCTTTTGGTGATTCCAATAGCTTCCTTATACTTTTCTCTATATGCCTTCATGCTTTGACACTCAAATACAAATAACTTAACTGTTTCAATTCCCATCAGAAATTCAAACATCTTGCCACCTTGCCTGGACCATGCTTCTGAAACCTGTTTATTAACTCCTCTAACACGTTTAGCAAAATAAAAGCTATTGATTATATTAATCGGAATAATAATTAATGTAAGTAATGTAAGCTTCCAATCTATAAAAAACATCATAATTAACCCGAACACAAGCATTACTATATTACTTAGAACATTTAATATCTTTCCTGCAGTAAGCGAATGAAGATTAGTAATTTCATTATCTATTCTTCCTTGAATATACCCCAACTGATTATTTGTAAAGAAATCTACTGGTAGATGAAGAATTTTTGTAAAAATATCTGTTTTGATTTCCAAATCAAATTTCATATCAAAAATGGAAAAAATATATTTAGTAAATGAATTCAATAACGGCTGAACAATTAAGATAACTAACCATACCGTCATAACTACACCAAATAGAGAATAGTGCTTTCCAAGAATAACATCGTCTACCAGTATTTTATTCAAATAAGGAATAGGCATTGATAATAATACAGAAATTATTGTTGTAAAAGTAGCAATAATGATATACTTTTTAAGTGGTTTGAAATATTTCATTATTTCCCTTAACATTCTTAATTCACTATTATTCTTTTTATTCTCTTTCATATTTTCATTTCCCCTCTATCAAGCAATACGTATATTTCCCTTGGCAACTAGCACTGAAAATTAAGCTATAACCAGTATGCTCTTTCAATGTATGTATCATTTGCAATATTCCTGAAGCAGCACCACATTCTCCTATATAGCGTTTTATTGCTATGCTATCTACCAAATTGTTTTTTTCTATAAAATGTTTTTCATATTTGTAATATATTGTGTTATTTTCGTTGGAATAATAATACTGTATTTTCTTATTTAGATATTCATTCTTTTGATTTTCCTG